>JAYUAV010000464.1:0-13583 GCA_043741175.1 Verrucomicrobiota bacterium | reverse complement strand
GAAGACGTGAAGAGCACCGAACTCATCCGCAAACGCTGGACGTTCGCTGGTGGCAAACACGGTGCACAAGAACGCGCATGGTGCGCGGAACAATTCTGGGAAACGCTGCACATTGACCTCCGCATGGTGGACACGAGCGACTTCACCATCTCGTATTGTCCCACGAACATTTACAGCGTCGGCACGCCGCACGAGATCATCCTCGCGACGTTGCAACACAAGCCGGTTCTCTTCGTCAGCCCGCCAGTTGAGTTTCCTAGTCTGCACAAACTGCGCGATCACCTGAAGGCCGATGCCAAAGGCCGCGCGTTGCTCGAACGGCTTGAGATGGAGATCCCCATCAAAGAAAATCCACGCGGTATCCCCAGCCTGTGGTACATGCCGCTCGTCAAAAGCGAAAATTTCTTCGACGGCTTCGGCTTCGCGCAGTATCGGAAACAATTCGGCTGGAAGACGGACATCACGCTGGATCAACATGAGAAACAATTCCCGCCACAGCGTCCGTTGCTACCGTTCATCGAAAAGTTGAACCGCGAGCTTCCTAAGAAGTGGGACAGTAAACTCAACAAGTTCGTTCCCGACGACGACTGGTTGCTCTGGGATTTCAACACCAAACAGATTCGCGGCAAACACGTCGAGTCCGTGAGGAAGTGATTCGCGCTCAATCTGTGTCGAATCCCGCACATCTGAAAGCCTTCCTCGAAGCGCGACTTCCCGCCGCGCTCGAATTGCTCCGGCAGATGGTGGGCATCAACAGCTTCACGCTGAACCCCGAAGGCGTGAACCGGCTCGCACGATTCACGGCTGAAAGCTTTGCGCCGCTCGGCTTCAGCGCGGAAATGATTCCCTCTATAAATCCACACTTCGGCCAACATCTCGTTCTCACGCGGCCCGGGCGCGGCGCGAAAAACATCGCGCTGGTTTCGCACCTCGACACGGTTTTCCCACCGGAGGAAGAAGCGCGGAATAATTTTCGATGGCTGATCGAGGGCGACCTCGCTTTCGGCCCTGGCACACACGACATCAAAGGCGGCACGGTGATGATATGGCTCGTGTTGAAGGCACTTCAGGCTCACGCGCCCGAAGTCTTCGAGAGCATCACTTGGAAATTATTTCTCAACTCCTCCGAGGAAATGTATTCGCCAGACTTCGGCGACTTGTGTCGTGAGCGCATAGATACAAACACCCTTGCCGCGCTTGTGTTTGAAGCGGAAGGGCGACTCGGCAACGAACATCTCGTGGTGGCCGCGCGCAAAGGTCGCGCGACGTGGCGACTCACTGTGTCAGGACGCGGCACGCACGCGGGAGGAAAACATCCGCACGGGGCAAACGCAGCGGTGCAACTCGGTTTGCTGTTGCCGCGCATCGCCGCGCTGACGGATTACTCGCGCGATCTCACTGTGAACGTCGGGACTATCAGCGGTGGCACGGTGTTGAATCGCGTTCCGCACGAGGCGATAGCGGAAGGGGAGTTTCGCGCGTTCAACGCGGAGGCTTACAACCATTGCAAACAAGCACTGCTCGCGCTCACTGGCTCCGGCGATGTTCGCAGTCCGGTGGATGGATTTCGCTGCGCTGTTAAAGTCGAAATCCTCACCGAGAGTCGTCCGTGGCCGCGCAATGCTGACACGGACAGACTTTGCGAAATCTGGAAGCAAGCAGGCGATGAAGCGGGTTATCCAACGAACCTCCAAGAACGCGGCGGCCTCAGCGACGGCAACATGATCTGGGACGCCGTGCCCACGCTCGATGGACTTGGGCCGTGGGGCGACAACGATCATTGCTCGGAGCGGAGCGCGGATGGATCGAAACTTCCAGAGTACGTCGAGATCAGTAATTTTGTTTCCAAAGCTGTCGCGAACACACTCGGCATTCTCAAGCTGGTTGCGAACTGAGAGCTTCCGATTTCACATCGGCTTTCAGGGCGGGAAGATCAGGCTGGGTGTTGAGAATCTGTTCCTTGGAAAACTCGGCGATCTCTCGGGGCAGGGCATTCCAATACTGCCCCTCGTAATTCCGCTTCACCCAGGAAAGAAATTCCGTGTAGTGTTGAACCGGAAATTCTCCCACTTGTGGTTTCTGTCCAGCAAACGTCATGTAATCGGGATGCGAATTTGATAGTGCCATGCCTTGGCGACTGACGATCCACTGGATTTTTTGCTTCCAGATTGCGTTGGATTTTTCCTTAAGTATCACGAACAGCGTGGAATCCTGGACGAGCGTGTAAGGAAGTTCCACATAGCCCCCGTTGTTTTTCCCTGCGTGCCAGAACGGGAAAATGGTTTTCGCATTGTCGGATTGTGGCTCAAAGGGATCGGTGTCAAACGTGGAGGCGTCGTATTTGAGGTTCAAATCCTCCAGCCATTCAAGGTTGTGGAACATGAAGCCTGAACGGAAACCGCAGGCGTTCCATTCCCGGAGGAAGTGATTGATGCGTGCGGCACTCTCAATAAAGTGTGCGCGGGATTTGTAAAGCATACCGTCGTGACGATGGTCGTGTAAGCCCACCTCAAATCCGTTTTCTTCGAGCCATTTTCTGAGGTCGGCTGGTACCTGGTACGGCCCCTCGGGAATGAAATTGAACGATGAACGGAAGCCGAGTGACATTTCGGCCTCAGCGAGTTGTTTGACGCGGTCCAATCCTTTTTGAAGTTCGACATCGTGGGTCAGAACGAAGGAGAAGCGGCGGTTCTGCGGCCAGCCTTTGAACCACGCCGGTGGATTTCCGGCGGATTCCATGATGGGCCAGTTCTGTGTGTGCCGGGCGCGCTGTCGGCGTGCCCACCGGCGGCGCATCAACAGTCGAAGCACGAGCGGCAGCCAAGGTTTCAGCAGGTAGTAAACACGAAGAGACACCAGCCAGACCACCCCGCTAATAGTGGCGAACAGAAGCCAATGGGTGCGAACAAATCCAAGCAGCGTGTTTTTCATCTGATACTTCCGGCGTTTAACTCAGTCCATTTGGGGGTACAATATTTTTCCAATTAAACGAAACAGCGGCATAGGCATCAAACTCAAAATCTTGTTAGTGCCACCATTTTTTCCACCAGACACTGCCATAAACATTTCCCGGCGCAAATCATAGCAATGATAATTTATCGGATGCTCCACCGCGCCAAATCCACACTTGAACCGGCGCAATCCGTCGTTCTCCGGCGCGGTGCGGCCCATGGAAAACACTTCGCATCCGAGACTCGCGCATGTTTTTATCGCTTCCCACATCACCAAATCGTTTCCACGCAGATGCAGTCCTGCCGCGGCTGACGCGCCGAATTTGTAAATCCCGTTGCGTCCATGATGGAGAAATACCCCCGCAGCCACCGCCCGGCCTTCATGCTCCGCCACCACGACAAAACCTCCACCCGGCTTGATGACGTGTTCGAAGATGTTGTTAAAAAACGGGAACGCCTGCGGAGGCACACCGTGTTTGTGCCGGGTCTGGCAGTGCAGCGTGTGATAAGTCCGCATCGCGGCAGGAGTTCTCAATACATGCGCCTTGACGTTTAGCTTCTCGGCCTTGCGTATCGCCCTCCGCACACTGTTCTCGAAGCGGCCAAAGATCGCCTCGTCGCCCCCGGTGAGTTTTATTTCGTGTCCGACAAAGGTGTCCCAAGCAGGCGCATCCGGGCGGCACGGAATTTTTCCGCGCACTTCGAGATATTTCCAGCGTCGTTGCCGTCCCAGTTCCAAGGCACGCTCAAAAACACTGCCTCCGTCGTTGCCATCAAAACACAGCAGGCCGCCCTCGTCTGAAAACGGCAGGGATATTCCGCGCCGCCCCTTGAGTAATGTAGTCACTTCGAGAATTGGCAGCAGTGCGTCGGGACGATTGCCATTCATGGCGGCAAGGAAATGTGGTTTGTGCCCGTAACTCGCACAGAGGGCTCGCGCCCAACCTGCACTGTGAAAGACGGAGCCATTCAAATGGGCGGAACTGAACGCGTCCCAGCCTTCTTCCACACCGGGATCAAAAGTTCTAACATGCTTTGCGGCATCCATACAGAGTCTCAAGCGCAAGCCCACAAGACTTCCGGCGGCGGATTAACCGAACCGATCTGGGCATTGAAGAGGAATCTTTTATCGCAAAACACGGCTTAGTTTTCACGGCGGTGAAGCACTGTTCAAGTCTCATCGTTGGGATTTGATACGGCAAACAGTTGAATCCACCCAACCATTCATTTCTAAAGTTAAGAGCAGAATCAAATCCACCATCCCTCAATGTGAGGCCGTCATCACAAGGACTTGCTCCAGCGTGGAGACGCCATCTCGAGCGCGATCCAACGCCACCATGCGGAGCGTTCTCATGCCCTGTCCGACGGCGACCTTGCTCAACTCACGCGTGCTGGAACGTGAGATGACGAGCTTGCGGATTTCATCGCTCGCGGTCATGGCTTCGATGATCGCAAGACGCCCGGCGTAACCGGAGTTTTTGCAACGTTCACAACCGCGTCCGCGATAAAGTGTGACACCGTCGAACGCGGTCGGGTCCATCAGCAGGTCCTGATACATCTTGGCCGGATAGGTGACAGGCTCTTTACAATGCGAGCAGATGCGGCGCAAGAGACGTTGAGCACAGGAAAGGATCACGGAGGACGAGATCAAGAACGGCGCGATGCCCATGTCGTCCAGACGTGCGAACGCACCAGCGGCGTCGTTACAGTGCATCGTGGAGAGAACTTGGTGGCCCGTGAGCGCGGCTTCGATGGCGATTTCCGCCGTTTCCTGATCGCGGATTTCCCCGATCATGATGATGTCCGGGTCCTGACGCAGAATGGAGCGCAACGCGTTGGCGAACGTGAGTCCGATCTCTTTTTTCACCGGCACTTGGTTGATGCCGGGAAGCTGGAATTCAACGGGGTCTTCAACGGTGACGATGTTGAAGATCGGGTTGTTGAGTTCGTTGAGTGCGGAATAAAGCGTGGTCGTCTTGCCTGAACCCGTGGGTCCGGTGACGAGAATCAATCCGTGCGGCGCGTCCACCGCGTGTTTGAATTGCGTGAACGTATCGGGGTCGAGCCCAAGCTTGTCGAGGCTGGCTGAGAGATTTGATTTGTCGAGAACGCGTAGCACGATCTTCTCACCATGCACGGTGGGCATGATGGAAACACGCAGATCGTAGTCCTTGCCCGCAACGCGCACGCGCATACGACCGTCCTGCGGAAGTCGCCGCTCGGCGATGTCGAGACTGGACATGATCTTGAACCGTGAGATCAGTGCGAGTTGAAGCTGCTTCGGCGGAGGCGTGGCATCCATCAACACGCCGTCCACGCGATAGCGCAATCGCAGCGTGCGCTCGAACGGTTCGATGTGAACGTCGCTCGCGCGGTCTTTGATCGCCTGCATGACGATGATGTTGGCGAGCTTGATGACGGGAGCTTCCTCACTGGATGCCGCGAGGTGGTCAAGGCTGACTTCCTCCTGCGCTTCCTTGACGTTTTCAATGTCGTTGCCGCCATCATCCACGCCATTTTTTTGCGCGTCATTGATGATGTCCTCCATGCTGCCGCCCTTGGCGGAGTTGAGGCTGTTAAGCTTGTCGGTGATCGCCTTCTCGGAAGCAATCATCGTGGAGACTTCGAGCTTGGTGATGCGTTTAACATCATCCACCGCCAGAACGTTCAGCGGGTCTGACATCGCGATGAACAATTTGTTCTCGAGACGCGAGACGGGCACGATCTTGTGGTTCTGGGCGATTTCCTTCGGGAGCAGGTCTGCGACTTCAGGCGGGATGGTGATGCGCGCGAGATTGATCGGCGGAACATTCAGCACGCGTCCCATGGAGACGGTGAGGTCCTGTTCGCTGACGTAGGATTTCTCCGTGACGAGCTTGATGAAACGCGTCCCTTCGCGCTTCTGTTGCTCAAGCAGTTCTTCGACCTGCTTGCTGGTCAGCAGGCCGTCTTCAACGAGGGCGTCCGCGATGCGTTCGCCAAATGATTTTACCGGAGGCATATTATCTAAAGACTTTGCGGAGGTTTTTTACGAGGTCCATCGGCGGCACGAGATACCAGAGCAACCGGTTGTTTGTGGCTTCAGCGAGTTCTTTGGCCGCTTGTTGGTTGAAGGGATTTGCCGTGGCGACCATGATGGATTTGCTCATGCGATCAAAGGGTAACACGCACCAGCGACGGCATGTCTCGGCGGGAAAGGTGCGGGAGAGATCAATGTCCAGGTCGTACTTGTCCAGCGGCAGATAGGCGACACGCGTGCGGTCGCTCAGAAGTTTCAACGCCACATCGGCCACCATCACGCCTTTGTCAGCGATCCGCTGAATAAACGGTTCGATCACGTCGGCGGTCGGTGCTTCGAGGTCGGTCACGGGCCAGCAGATGTCGAAGTCCGATTGCGCGATGAGTTTGGCGTCCACGAAAATCTTTTGCATCTGCTTGCGGCCATCGTCCACCTGAGATGCGGATTTTGAACCCATCCTCTTAATGAACCCAGTGCTGCTTTCAGCCGCCCGCCGGAAGATCGCTGTGTCAGTGATGACGGGTTGATTCGCAGCGGAAGACTTGGCCTCGATCTGTCTCAACGCATCCTGAACCTCTGCATCCTCCGGGTTATTCTGGAGAATGGTTTCGTATTCGAGGATGGCGGATGAAAACTGACCGGCGAGCACGTACGCCTGGGCGATGCGCTTGGATGTGCTGGCCACATCGGTGTCGCGACCGAGCTTGCTGTAAGCTTCCTTGAGGATTTCGAGCGATTGATAGTCCTGCGGCTGTGTTTGGGTGATGACCTCAAACATCTCAATCGTTTGCGCCAATTGGGCTTCCTCGCCCGGAGTAAATGTCGTTGCCATTTTATTCAAAAGCCTCCGCTGTCTGAACAAAACTTCGGGAACAGCACAACAGGGCAATGCTCACTTAGCAATCCTCCGGCCAATCAGCACGCCGCGACTTATCGAGAAAACTTTGTGGATCGCCCGCGCCATTCTTCCACGAAGGGAGACACACTTGTCCTGTTCCAACACGTTTTGGGGCGGCGCAGTCCTCACCGCACGGAACGTCAGTTCAGCAAGTGGAACTTTTTGCCTATCGCGCCAAGAAATTCTTTCCCACTCTTCCCACATGAAACCCATCCTCATCGTTGCGTTGCTGGGAAACATCATCGCTTCAACAGGACAACTGACCGTGTCCGCCGCAAACACCAACGCCAGTCAGACCATCATCACCCAATTCCTTTCCGCTCCGTTTCCGCACGCGAGTCGAGCCGAGGGTCACAAATACAAAGACGAGTTTTTTCCGGCGGACAAACATTACACGGACAGCACAGTGGCGATGTTTGTTCCTGGCGGATTTGCTGACCAAGGCTCGGTAGATGTCGTGATCCACTTCCACGGTTGGCGCAACACGGTGGCCGGCACTCTAAAGCAGTTCAATCTGACGGAGCAATTCACTGCGAGCGGACGCAACGCCATCCTCATCGTGCCTGAAGGCCCGCGTGACGCGCCAGATTCCGCCGGTGGCAAACTCGAAGACCCGGACGGCTTCAAGCGTTTCATGGACGAAGCTATCGTCGTGCTGAGAAAGCGCGGCGTGATAAAAACAAATTCCACCGCCGGGAAAATCATCCTGTCCGGCCACAGTGGCGGCTACAAAGTGATGTCGTCCATCGTGGAGCATGGTGGGCTTGCCGACCAAATCAGAGAAGCATGGCTCTTTGACGGACTGTATGCCGAGGGCGAGAAGTTTTTGCGATGGGCCGAGAAAACCAACGGACGTTTGCTCAACATCTATACCGACACTGGCGGGACAAAAAACCGAACGGAAGAAATGATGACTGATCTCAAGCAACGCGGAACAAACTTCCTCACGACCACCGACATGGCGGTCACATCGCAGGAGTTGAAGACCAACAGATATATTTTCCTCCACACCGACATGACCCACAACGACGTGATCATGAAACGGAGAATGTTCCAAAAGTTCCTGGAGACAAGTTGCCTTGAGAAGTTATCCGGAGATTGAACCCGAACTCCGAAATAGGGATGCGGGAGAACACGCGTCTCGCGCGTGAGTTCGCGCGTCCCGCCCGAACTGTCATCACACATTATTTTCGGGACTGAGTCTGTGGAAAAGTTTGCCGAAGTTAGCCGGCTAATGTTTTCAGCGCGACGCCGAAAACCACACGTCAGAGGCGTGTGCTACCCATGTCCCACGAAGCCGCGCGAGTTTGACTTTGGAGTTTGGGTTCAGACCAATTCACTTCTGCCGCAGTGTCACCGATCTTGCGTCCGCCGCTACCGGATATTCCCCTGTCGCGCCGTCCGGCCAGCGGATTTGCAAGGCGGTGATGGGGGAAGCACTCGTGACGATCAATGTCGCTGAGTTCTGCGACCAATAGCCGGTTCCCGCTGTGATCACTTGCGCGCGACCAAGTCCCGCGGCCGTCACGGCGCGGATCACCGCACCGACGCATTGTGGATTGCCCGCGCCGCCTTCGAGTTGGACGCGCAGTCCCGGTCGCGCGCGGCGATTATGCAGCAGCTTGGTTTGATCGTTCGATTGCGCCACCACCAAATCCACGCGCCCGTCACCATCGTAATCCGACACCGCGCTGCCGCGTTGCTCGCCGTAAATCATCACGCCCGATTCTTCGCCGCTCGCTGCGCGGAAACTTCCCCTACCATCACCAACCAGCAGCAATCCCCGTCCTGCATCGTTGCGTAACGTCTCTGTTTGCGATGAGAAAAAATTCTGCGCGAGAAACACATCGTCGTTTCCATCGCCATCGAAATCCGCCACGCTCACGCCGAACGCGGGCGACCACTGCGCCTCCACTGGCAGCGGCTTGGCTTCAAACTTTCCGCCGCGATTCAAAAACACCATCGAACGCAACGCGCGCGCTTCCAGCATGGAAGCTGTCTTCAATTTCTCTCCGTAAATTTTCGCGAGATCAGCTTCGCCAAAAGCCCGATGCGTCTGCGTGTTGCCACGGATGAACGGCACGGCGACGGCACTCGCGTTGAGATCGCGTTCCGGCACCCACTGGCGCGTGAACGCGTCCAGATGTGCTTCGATGATCTCCATACGGTTCATCTCGTTGAGGTCACCGTAATAAATCCGCAGCGGTCTTTGCGCGTCCCAACTCTCCTCATACTTCGTGTTCTGTCCCCAGTTCGACGCCACAAAATCTATCCGCCCGTCGCCATCAAAATCCCCCACCGCCACGCCATTCCACCAGCCGGTGAGCTTGTCCATGCCCCACTCCGCCGTCGCGTTCGTGAACGAGTTGCCGGTGTTGATCAAAATTTGAACTGCGCCCCACTCGCAGCCCACGATCAAATCCTGCCGACCGTCACCGTTCAAATCTGCGAACACCGCTGATGTCACTAGGCCAAGATTCTTCAATGCGGGCACGGTCGCTTCAGCGAGACGCCCCGCGTCGTCGCGCACTGCGAGCATCGAGTCCGCCGCTTCGGGGTAACGCCCCTGCCGTGTGCGTCCGCCCAGAAACAAATCCAGATTCCCGTTGCGGTCCACGTCCGCCAACGCCAGCGGACCCGTCACGTTGTTGCCGCGAGACGCGCTTGATCCCACCTGCCACTCACCGCTCGCGTTGCGACTGATGAAGTGCATCGCCGTCGCCGAGGCTGGGTCTTCCCAGGTGGACACGCCGATCACGAGCGCAGTCCCGGATTGTTTCGCGCCAATTCCCAGCACCGAAGTCTGATCGTGGCGCACATGGATTTGTTTATCCGATTCGTTTAGGAATTCGAACCGCCCCGCGCCCAGATTTTTGTACATCCCCATCCAGCCGCCCGCCGATGTGCCCATAAACAAATCGTCCAGCCCGTCACCGTCAATGTCGAACCAGCTCACGCCCGGCCCCATCTGGCTCATGCGATAAGGCAGCAGCGGCTGCGCTTCAAAATCGTTGAACGCATTTCCATGATTCGTGTAACCGATACTCACGCTCATGTCTTCAAACAGCGGATCAACCTTGCCGACAGCTTTTGGGGACGCGCTGACCGTGTTTGTTTCGCTGATGAAATAAAATTTGTTCGCCTCAACTCCCGGCACTTCCGTCACGCGTCCATCGCGCCACGTCACTTGCAGTTTGTAAGGCGACCAATCCGCTCGCGCCGCAAACGTCAGCGTGTAATCTCCGCCCGAACCGTAGCGTCCGCCGGAGATCATCTCCTGCGTCTGCGTTTTCTGGCCGATCAATTTCACCTTCGCGCCCACGCCCGACGTGTTCGGCGCGCGACCCCGCAACTTCACTGTGATGCGCGGCGCGGTGTTGTCGTTGCGATAGATTTCCGGCGGGCCGTCCGCATTGTTGATGACGATTTCGAGATCGCCGTCGTTGTCCAGATCGCACAAGATCATCCCGCCGTGCGGACGCTCGGCGCGGATGCCGTAACGCTCGCCGACTTCTTCAAATTTCAAATTACCAAGATTGCGGAACAACTGGCAGCGCGCCTTCAGCACGGGCAGGCTGCTCCGGTATTTTTCCATGTCCGCCAGAGTCTGCGCCGACTCCGAGTGCGCCATCTCTACGTCCGCGTCCGTGTAATCCTGCAAGTTCCCGCAGGACGTGATCAGATCGGGATAGCCGTCGAAGTCCGCGTCAAAAAAAATCGCGCCCCACGTCCACTCGCTCGCCGTCAGCCCGGAATAGGGCGCGAGTTCGGCAAAGGTGTTGTCGCCACGGTTCAGGAAAAACGTGTTCTGCGGATACTGCGGCTGCAACGAGTAGCTATTGATCTCCGGCGAACTCAACTTCAACAACGCCCGCTGCCTCATGCGCCGCGCGCGGTCGCGACTCATCATGTCGCTCACGAAAAAATCCAGCGCGCCATCGAAGTTCACATCCGCAAAATCCACCGCCATCGAACTCGAACTCATGTGCCGTATCGTGTTCGGCGGCGCGAGCGTGAAGCGGCCGTGACCATCGTTGAACCACAGGCGATCCGGGGTTTGAAAATCATTGCACACATAAAGATCAGGTGCGCCGTCGTCATTGATGTCGCGGAATTGCGCCGCGAGTCCCGATCCATCCAGCGCGCCCGGCGGCGGCGAACCGGGCGGCATGGTGAAGCGCGACGTGTCCGCCGCTTTGAAATTACCGTGCCCATCGTTCAGCAACAGCACGTCCGGCTCGCCCTTCTCGAACAGGCTGTTGCCATCGGTGTAAAACTGGTTCGTGAACGTCGGCGACAACGGCTTGCCCTCGCGCACGCGCTGAAATTCCTTCGTCAACTCCGCGCCGATTTCGACATGCGTATCAATGTAAGAACTCGTCGAGTAATTGCAGATGTACACGTCCAGTGCGCCGTCCCCATCCACGTCTGCAACCGCGATGGAGGTACTCGCAAACTTAGATTCGCGTCCAGGGAACTTCTGATCCTCTGCAAAACGTCCCTTGCCATCGTTGAGAAACAAACGGTTTGGCCCGCCGCGCGCGGTCACGATCAAATCCAGCGCGCCGTCGCCGTTCAAATCCGCAAACGTCGCGCCGATGGATTGCTGTCCGGGACAACCAACGCCCGCGCTCGTCGTGATGTCCTGGAATTTCCAATTGCCGAGATTGCGATACAAAATATTCGTTCCCTTGCCGGAGCAGAAATAAAGATCGCACAATCCGTCGCCGTCCACGTCGCCCGCCGCGAGACCGTTGGCGATGAGCGTGTGAATGGACTGGGCTGCGACGACATTGGAAAACATGATGCCGATCTGTCGCGGGGGAATCATCGTGAAGCTAGGCGGGGTGTTCCCGGTGATGTGAAGAGCGGATGATCTGACGTTTGCCGGTTCGGCGGCAAGGCATTGAAGGTTGGGTGAAAGCAATGAGAGCGCGGCGAGGAGACGCATGGTCAACCACGCCGGAGCGCGGTGTGCGCCGCAGGCTTTGGAGTGCGCGGACTTGTCCGCGCTTTCCGTAGGCGACTTGTCGCCGTCAAGCATGAGAGAAGCATCCTGTCTGTTTGTCGAGCCGCTGGACGCGGCTCTGCTTTGGCGACAAGTCACCCCACTCCAAATTATCTGTGTCCGTGCGCGAACCTTGGTCATTGTGTTATGGCTGTTTGCTCTGTTGCCGGAGCGACACAGTTTTGGAGTCTGTGGAAACGGAATGTTCCGAGGTTGAACCATCCGGCCATTGGACTTGCAACGCCGTGATCGGCGATGCGCCCGTCACAATCAATGTTGCGGAGTTCTGCGACCAGTAGCCAGTTCCAGCCGTTACCATCTGTGCGCGGCCAAGTCCGGCGGAAGTTTTTGCGCGGATGATCGCACCGACACATTGCGGATTACCCGCGCCGCCTTCCAATTTTACGCGCAGCCCCGGACGCGCACGGAGATTGTGCAGCAGCCTCGTCTCGTCGTTCGATTGCGCCACCACCAAGTCCACGCGCCCGTCGCCATCGTAGTCAGACACCGCGCTGCCACGTTGCTCGCCGTAAATCTTGATGCCCGATTCCTCGCCGCTCGCTGCGCGGAAATTTCCTTTGCCATCGCCGAGCAACAGCAGCCCGCGTCCCGCGTCGTTGCGAATCGTCTCCGGTTGCGATGAAAAATAATTCTGCGCGAGGAACACGTCGTCGTTCCCATCGCCGTCAAAGTCTGCCACGCTGACTCCGAACGCGGGCGACCATTGCGCTTCCACCGGCAACGGCTTGGCTTCAAACTTTCCGCCGCGATTCAGGAACACCATTGAGCGCAACTCTCTCGCTTCCACCACCGAAGCCGTTTTGATTTTCTCGCCGTAAACTGTCGCGAGGTCGGCGTCACCGAACGATTGGAACGTCGGCGTGTTGCCCCGGATGTAGGGCACGGCACCAGCACTCGACGTCAGGTCGCGCTCCGGCACGAGCTTGCGCGTGAACGGATCAATATGCGCCTCGACTATCTCGACACGGTTCATCTCGTTGAAGTCGCCGTAGTAAATTCTCAGCGGACGTTGAGCGTCGTAGCTCTCCTCATACTTGCTGTTCTGTCCCCAGTTCGACGCCGCAATATCAATGCGCCCATCGCCGTCGAAATCCCCGACCGCCACCCCGTTCCACCAGCCAGTGAGTTTATCCAAACCCCAAGCCGCCGTCGCATTCGTGAAACCTTTGCCGGTGTTGATCAAAATTTGAATCGCGCCCCATTCGCAGCCCGTAATCAAATCCTGTTGTCCGTCGCCATTCAAATCTGCGAACACCGCCGACGTGACCATGCCTAGAGTGTTCAACGCCTTCACCGCTACGCCGGTGGCTTCGGTGAGCTGGCCTTGGCCGTTTCGCAAAATCAACATCGAGTCCGCCGCTTCCGGGTAGCGACCAAACCGCGCGCGTCCGCCCACGAAGACATCCAGAGTTCCATCGCCGTCCACATCCGCCATCGCCAGTGGGCCGGTCGCGTTTTTGCCGCGTTTGACCTGCGGGCCGGAGTGCCAGGTGTTTGATGTTGTCAGACTCACGAATTGCGCCGCGTCTTTGAGCGCCGGGTCTTCCCAAGATGAAACGCCGAGCACGAGGGAAACACCCGCGCTCTGGCTGCCGTAGCCGAGCACCGTGGTAAGATCAAGCCGCGCGCCCATTTGTTGCTGCTTCGCGTTGAACGGGGCGAACCGACTGCCAAGGTTTTTGTAAA
>JAYUAV010000463.1:0-2877 GCA_043741175.1 Verrucomicrobiota bacterium | reverse complement strand
GTACGCGGCTCTGCCTGAGCGACAAGTCGCTCAGGCCATGAAAGCGGCGACAAGTCTCCGCACTCCAAAAACTGAGCGGCAGTTTCAGTCACACCCGTCAAACCTCATAATTATGGAAATCCATCTCTTGCAATGTGACGGTATCGCGAGAAGAATCTTCCGATGCAAAAGACCGGTTTATTGACCCGTGTTCTTAGTTTGATTGCACTGTCGTGCTCGTATCTGTTGCTTGCGAGTGGCGCGGATGCCCGTGAAACGGCAACCGTTCATTCTCCTCCAAGTGAACCTCTCGTCGCGCCCTTCATTCCGCGAAGTTTTCCATCCGACAATGATTCAGATCGGATTCAAGACGCACTTGCAGTTCGTGCTCAACAGATACAATCCGTCGCAAACGATCCAACCAAACCCGCCAATCGGCTGGTTGCAAAACAACAGCTCGACCAGTTCGTCGAACTGGAACTCATCTTCACGAACCGCGTTTCTCAAAAACAGATTGATGACTTCCTCGCTCACGGTGGACAGATCACGCATCTCTACCGCGCTGTGTCGTACGGTTGGAATGGACGGTTGCCGCTGGGGAAAGTTCGCGCACTGTCAAAACTGATGGGCGATTCGCTCGTGCAGATCGAGGAGGGACTCCCCGCTGTGTTGCATTTGGATCAAGCCACGCGCTCCGGTCGCGTGCGTCCCATCTGGGCGGCGGGCTTTGCGGGAACGGTTTCCGGCTTTGACGGCGACACAAACACCACCATCGCCATTCTCGACACTGGCGTGGATGAAACGCACACGGATCTCAATGGAAGACGCGTATTCTGGCACGACTACACCTCCGACAACGAGCCGTTGCCGTTTGATCGCATCCAGCACGGAACGCATTGCGCGGGCATCGCGTTCGGCACTGGCGCATCAGCTGGCGCAGCTACGGCTAACCTACTGTTCACCGATGAAGGCAATCTCACTGGTGTGACTGCGGGAAGTTTTTATCCAAGTCCGTTCAGTTTGTCCGCAGTTTCCACCACCGTAAATCTCGTCGCCACATGGCAAGGCGGCAGCAGCACCACGCTCTATCTCGTCTATCACGACAAAGGCACAGCGGGTGGCTTCACAGCGCAGGCCATCGCCACAGGAACTTCGCCGCTCACGATCAACACCACGTTCACACCACTGACCACACGCGCGTATTCGGCGGCGTTGCTCGCGGCCAGCGGCGTCGGTGCGTTCACCGTGACTGTCCAGGCAAACAATTTCACCAGCGTCGGCGATGGCTTTAATAAACTGCGCGGCGTCGCGCCGGGATGCAATTGGGCCGGAGCAAAAGTGTTCAGCAACGCGGGTTCGGGTTCAGGACTCGACATCAACGCCGGTATTGACGGCCTCGTCGCCAACCGCGTCGCAAACAACATCAAGGTCATGAACATCAGCCTCGGCGTCATCGGCACACCGGGCATCTCCACCTCGCAACGCGCCAAGGTCAACACCGCTGTCAACAACGGCATCGTCGTGGTCTGCTCTGCGGGAAACGACGGCGGTAATTCAACCTCAGCCCAGCGCGAAATTGATGATCCGGGTCGCGCAGCGATGGCCATCACCGTCGGCGCAGCCAACGACGTGAACCAACTCACCGATTACACGAGCGGCGGATTCACGTCGCCCAGCGCGACGAGTGGACAGGAAGAGGATTTCAAGCCTGACCTCATGGCGCCCGGCGGTTCGGCGAGTTATTACACTTCGATCATGTCTGTGGACAGCAACTCCGGCGACGGCCAGTCATTCGCCGATCAGCGCACGAATGATTACTACAACATCCAGGGAACTTCCATGTCCTCGCCGTTCGTCGCGGGCTGCGCGGCATTGGTTATAGATGCGCTGCAACAACGCGGGACGAACTGGAGCTTCGCGTCGAGCCAGCATCCGCGTCTTGTGAAAATGCTCCTGTGCGCCACCAGTTCCGAATCCAATGCGAATCGCGACAGCGGCGCAAATAATCCCACGCTCCAACGCGCAACCGCAGGCCCGAATAGTTATCCCATCGGCAAAGATCGGTTCGAGGGCTATGGCATGGTGAATCCAGATGCCGCCATCGAAGCCGTCACGCTGAATTACACGCCCGGCGTCGTGGTCGGCGACAACTTCGGCGGCAACGCCAACGACAAACGCGTTTGGGCGCGCTGCATTCAACTGCCTGGTGGAGTGAACTTCTCGGTGAATCTCACCACGCCCGGCACGGGTGACTTCGATGTTCATCTTTACAGCCGCACACCGAGCGCGTTCGGCACGCCGATCCTTCTTGCGTCAAGCACGCTCGCTGGCTCGGGCGTTGCAGAAACACTTAACTACACTCCCGCCATCACCACGAACGCCATTCTCGTCGTCAAACGCATTTCCGGCAGCGGCACGTTCTCGCTCGTCGGCACTGGTCCGGTTGCGGCAAACTTTTCCGCGTACCCGACCAACGGCAGCGCGCCGCTCGTCGTCACGTTCACCAATCTTTCTTCAAGCGCGACAAATTACGTTTGGAATTTCGGCAACGGCAACACCAACTCCGTTGTGAATCCGACGAACACCTACGCGACGCCGGGAACTTACAACGTCACGCTCACCGCATTTGGCGCAGGCGGCTCGAACACGCTCATCCGCACCGCCTACATCACTGTCACCAACGCGCCACCACCTCCGGTCATTGCGAATTTTACTGGGTCTCCAACCAATGGTCTCGTGCCGCTCGCTGTCGCGTTCATGAATCTCAGCACAGGCGCGACAAATTACTCGTGGAACTTTGGCGACGGCAACATCAGCACAAACCAACACCCGCTCCACACCTTCACCAACGCAGGCAGTTTCACCGTCACGCTATCTGCCATCGGCCTCGGCGGAACG
>JAYUAV010000462.1:0-2209 GCA_043741175.1 Verrucomicrobiota bacterium | reverse complement strand
GCGGGAACGACCCCGGCATTTTTCTCCGTGCGCATCGCGCCGCAGCTCGTCGGACTCGGTCTGCTGGAGGCCGTGAGCGAAAGCACCATCACGGCGTTGGCTGATCCGAGTGATGCCAATGCTGACGGCATTTCCGGTCGCGTCCAAACGGTGCTCGACCCGCAGACCGGCCAACAACGCCTCGGACGCTTCACCTACAAAGGCGGCAAGGCGCGCATCAGCCACCAGATCGCCGGCGCACTCAACACCGACATGGGCGTGACGACCTCGGTGTTTCCCATTCTCGACGGCGACACCACCAACGGAGTCCCAAAACTCGCCGATGCCGACCTCGACAAAATGACGCGCTACGTCGCCTTGCTCGGCGTGGCTGCGCGTCGCGATTTGGCCAATGCTCAAGCACTGCAAGGCGAACAGTTGTTCACTAGCGCCAACTGTGTGAAGTGTCACGCGCCCACGCTCACCACGAGCGCGTTTCATCCGATGACCGAACTTCGCGGCCAGACCATCCATCCCTACACCGATTTATTGTTGCACGACATGGGCGTAGGTCTCGCTGACAACATGGGTGAAGGGAATGCCGCTGGTTCGGAATGGCGCACGCCGCCGCTCTGGAGCATCGGCCTGACTGCCGGCGTCAGCGGCGGCGAGGCGTATCTCCACGACGGACGCGCCCGCAGCCTCGAAGAAGCTATCCTCTGGCATGGCGGCGAAGCTGAAGCGGCGAAGGAAGTTTTCCGAACCATGTCGGCAACGGATCGCGCCGCCCTGATCAAGTTTTTGAAATCCTTATGAAAAAAATCTTCAGCGCAAAAAAATATTCTGCCGTTTTCCGCTTCACCGTTTTGTTGCTGGCTACGCTTGCGGCTACGGGCAACGCTGCCGAAACCGTCACCAATTCCACCAGCGCGCTCATTCAACAAAAGCCTGACGCCCTGCTGGGCGGATTCCAGCGGGCGGTGTGTTACTCCGCGTTTCGCCACGGGCAACACCCCGATCGCGGCGACGGCACGGCCAATCCCAGCGACCAGGAAATTCTGGAAGATCTCCAGATTATCAGCCAGCCGGGCGGGTTCGGCCTGATCCGGCTGTATGACGCGCAGGCGAATTCAGCCGCCGTGTTGCGGTTGATTGAAACCAACCATCTCAACCTGAAAGTTCTGCTCGGTGCGTGGCTCGGCGCGGAGACGAGCAATCCCCATTGTCCTTGGTTGGATAAATTTCTTCCCAAAGAAGTGCTGGCGGCAACTCGTCGCAAGAATGCCGAAGAAGTGGAACGCCTGATTAAACTGGCGAATCAATATTCCAACACTGTCGTCGCGGTGGCAGTCGGCAACGAAACGCAAGTGGACTGGACCGATCACCTCGTGCCGACGGAGT
Source organism: Verrucomicrobiota bacterium (assembly GCA_043741175.1). Taxonomy (GTDB): domain Bacteria; phylum Verrucomicrobiota; class Verrucomicrobiia; order Limisphaerales; family JADLHS01; genus JADLHS01. The sequence goes on along the minus strand of JAYUAV010000462.1, from coordinate 829 downwards.
CCGTCATTAAATTCGTGCGAAAGGTGAAACGCTCCGTTCGCCAGCCGGTGACCGTGGCGGACAATTACAATTGGTGGGCGCATCACGGCGCGGTCTTGGCCAAGGAATTGGATTTTGTTTCCGTCCACACTTACCCGGCGTGGGAAAAGAAGGACATTGATGAAGCCATGCCTTTCACCATCGCGAATTTGCAAGCCGTGCGAGACGCCCTGCCGCACAGTCGGCTCGTCATTACCGAGGCGGGCTGGGCGACGGTTGCGAGCGAGTTTGGGCCGCGCGCCAGCGAGGAAAAGCAGCAGCGCTATTATCACGACCTGTTTGCTTGGACGGACAAAATGAACATCACCACGTTTTTCTTTGAGGCGTTTGACGAAGATTGGAAGGGCGAGCCGAACAGCCCGCTTGGCGCAGAAAAGCACTGGGGGCTGTTCACCGTGGCTCGCCAAGCCAAGCTGGTCGTGCATAATCTGACTCCGAATGTGAAGCCGGTTAAACCCTAACGCGGCGCGCTGAAAAAATGTCCGTGTGTCACTCTTAAATAAAATCTTTAGCCAGAGCAGGGGCATTCTTTTTTGTTTGCTCATTGCTACCGCGCCGTTGCTGGCCAGCAATGTCTTGACCAATCCGGGGTTTGAGTTGGACGCGGCGGGGCAGCATCAAAATCTGATCGGCTGGACTTGGTATGGCCAACCATGGGGCAACACGTTCAACGAGACCGGAGCGGACGCTCGCAGCGGCGCGAATTACTTCAAAGTTTTTCAAGGCTTCACGAGCAGCGTCAACTACAACGGCGTCTATCAGGATTACATCTCCGGCCCTGGCGTGACCT
>JAYUAV010000461.1:0-3644 GCA_043741175.1 Verrucomicrobiota bacterium | reverse complement strand
CACGGCGTTGAGCAGGCGGAAACTCCGCTACCGTGCTTGTTTCGTGAGCATCTCTGTCTCCTTTCTGTCCACGCACCACGCGCCACGCACCGCGCCAGCCTGTTTTCACATAGAGGCATTTCACCTGCTCCCTATTCCGCGTGTACCAGGAATTTTTCCGCCTCACAGAAGCTCCGTTCGACATTACGCCGAACCCGCGCTTTCTGTTCTATTCCGCGAAGCATCGCGAGGCGTTCAATCATTTGCTCTACGGCATCCGCGAACGGAAAGGCTTCGTTCAGCTCACTGGCGAAGTCGGCGCGGGAAAAACTACGCTCTGTCGCGCGGCTCTTGAACAACTGGATCAGCATTACACCACCGCGCTGATATTGAACCCGATGATGAGCGCGGACGAACTCATCCGCGCCATCGCTTTGGAGTTTGGTTTGCCGGTGACGGGATTGAATCGCCTGACCACGTTGGGTGTCATCAATCAATTTCTCCTGCAACAAGTCGAGCGCGGCAAGGACACGGTACTCATCATTGATGAAGCGCAGGATTTGACCGACGACCTGCTCGAACAAGTGCGTCTGCTTTCCAATTTTGAAACCGACAACCGCAAACTGCTCCAGATCGTCTTGATGGGACAACCTGAACTGCGAGATCGGTTGAACCAACACAAGCTGCGCCAGCTTCGCCAGCGCATCACGGTGCGATTCCATCTGCCGCCGCTCTCGCGCGACGAGATGGGGAAGTACATCACGCATCGGTTGCATGTCTCCGGCGGCAACGGCAAGCCGTATTTCACCAAGCCCGCGCTCTGGCGAGTGCATCGTTACAGCGGTGGGATTCCACGATTGGTCAATGCGCTTTGCGATAAAGCCCTGCTCGCCGGATTTGTGAACGAGACTGGGCGCATCAGTTACAAACTCGTCGGACGCGCCATCCGCGAACTGGAAGGAAACATTTGATATGAGCCTCGTCAACGACGCCCTGAAAAGGGCAAAACAAAATCAGGACGTAAATCCTCCCGCCACACCGCCGCTGGAATTTCGCCCAGTAGAACCCGGCCAAAGCGACGGACGCCGTACGAGTCTGTTGCTCGTTGGTCTCTCGCTCGTGATCGTAGCCATCGTCGGCATGTGCGCCGCGCTCGTCTGGTATGTTTCGCAAAAGAACGGCCCGGCGTTGCGTGTTGAAGCGAGCGCAGATCAGAAGCAACCCGCACCGCGCACCAACGCGCCGACTCAGCCCGCGCCAGCACCAACGCCGCCGGTTACTGTCGTAGAACCAGCGTCCGCCGCAGCTGCGACGATTGAGAATCTTGAACCAGCCGTTGCCGCCGCTGAACCATTGAAGTCTGCACCGCTCAAGTTGCAGGGGATTTTCTTCAACCCAAAGAACCCTTCCGCAGTCGTGAATGGCAAGACGGTTTATCTCGGTGAACGCATCGGTGGATTCTTCGTCCTCGCGATGTCGCCCTCATCCGTGACATTTGCCAACAGCACGGCCACGAATGTTTTGAGTTTGTCTGAGTAGCAACTTCCCGGCACTCTCCGCGCCACATGATTGCCTCTTTCCGTGAGAACATGGCGAAGTCGCCCGAATACGCGCGCTTCATGCCGTTCGTGATCTTCGTCGCCATCACCGCCATCGGCGGCATGTCTGGCGGCAGCACCATGTTCTGGAGTTATCCGCTCAAGACAGCCATCGGCGCGTGGATGATCTGGGAGATGCGGAAATGTATTCCTGAAATGCGCTGGACGTTCAGCTTGGAAGCGGTGGTTGTGGGGATCGTCATCTTCGTGGCGTGGGTTGGGCTGGATCCGTTTTATCCAAAAAACCATCTGTTGTTCAAAGACACCGCCGAAAGCATCTGGAATCCGTTCACGCATTTCGGAGAAGGCTCGATGATCGCTTGGTCGCTCATTGTCATCCGCATCTTCGGCATGACCATCATCGTGCCGCCGATCGAAGAAGCGTTCTACCGCTCGCTCGTCTATCGCTACATTGTGAAATATGATTTCACCAAGGTGGCGATGAATCATTTCGATGGCGTGGCAATGGTGCTGTGCTCCTTGCTGTTTGCGTTCTCACATTTTCAATGGTTACCCGGAATCCTCTGCGGCCTCGCCTATCAAGGGCTTGCCATCCGTCGCGGTCATCTCGGCGACGCCATGACCGCGCACGCGATCACCAACTTTCTGCTCGGCTGCTACGTCGTGTGGAAAGGCGGCGAGGCGTGGAAATTTTTCTGAGCGCGTGGTCTTAAATAACGGAGCATGGCCGTCCTCGGACACAGCAATGCTCAACAATCAGGTGCTCGCTATTTTTCGGCAGACCCGGCCATCAGGGTCTCAACGCCGGTGGAAGTTGGGCATCAACGAGGAAATTCACGCAGCCTGAAGCACGGCGTGGTCAGACTGACGCGCGGCATAAGCCAGCGCAGCCTTGATGTCGTCTGGTTCAAGATAAGGATAGTCCGTCAGAATTTCCGACTCTGAAACGCCCTCGGCCAGCATCACAAGAACATCCGTCACACGAACGCACAACCCACGGATACATGGCCTGCCGCCACATTTGTTCGTGTCCATTGCGATGCGTTCGAGCAATTTCATGACGACACAGTGCAACGATTGATAGCCGAAATAATCTCAGTCCATCCGCTCAATTCCCGCACTGCGATGTCTGCAAGGTTTCAAACTTGTAGGCGACGAGGTAACGAGTCGTTGCGATGAGATAGCTAACAGCGTTCGACTCCTCACGTCGTCGCCTACAAATTTGGAAATAATTTCGATCTCCGCTTTGATCAGGTGGGGAATTGCCGGTCAAAGTCCTTGTGGCTGCCGATCCAAATCCAAACCCACTCATCATTTTCGTAACGACGCGCCACCGCCCGATAATCCTGCGTCACCCGCACCGACCACAAGCGCGGGTCTTTTCGCAAACGCTCCAACTGCAAACCGGGATGGGCTGGATTCTCGCGAAACTTTTTGTGCGCAACGCCAGCGGCGATCCTTGTTTCCACAGGCAGTCCACGATACAACTTCCAGAAGATTTCAGTCCCGCGCGAGATCACGGCTTTGAATCGAAGTCGCTCTCCTTGATTTCAGAGAAAGCGTTGGGATTGCGCTGATGCTCGGCATCTATGGCATCTGCAAAGGCGGACAATGCCGTGCTTGGCGTGGAATCTTTGGTGATTCGCTTCCATGCCTCATCGCCATCCAGTTCCGGCAGCAAGGCTGGAAGATCATGCACCAACTTTTTGCGTTCTTGCGGAGAAAGCGACTGTATTGCTGCTTCAATTTCGAGTGCCGTACTCATGGATGAATGATAACAGCCCCACCGCATTTTCGCCAACTCGGATTTTTGGTCTGGCGGATTCAAGCGGCTAGCGCAAGGGGTTGGGGATGGTAACGGGCCAGAAGCTGTGTGAGGCTTGTGGTTCGATCGCCAAACCGAAACCCCAAGCCAATGAACCACTATCAGCGACTGACCCGAATGGCGCTTAGTTAAGGGCATGTGTCGTTTAATTCCTCAACTTATGTGGCTGAAAAATCGCCGCTTCTGTCCGAGATGCGAGCGGACCAGTTTCACGATGCGCTTGTTTTTATTGGCTCTTGGCAAAAACTGTTTTCGGATGTGCATCATGAGGTGGCGAAGAA
>JAYUAV010000460.1:0-2740 GCA_043741175.1 Verrucomicrobiota bacterium | reverse complement strand
CCGAAATGCGCGGCGGTCATCAGCACGGATGCGCCGGTGGCTTCGGCGGCGAAACCGTGGACGGGATGAAGCTTCACCATCTTGTGACCGAGCGTTTTGATGATGCGCCATCCGCCCGCCGCAGTCCCGGCTGCCATCGTCAACGCGCAGACAACTTTGATCCAGATCGGAATGGCTTCTTCGTGGATGCATCGCTTGAAATCCGCTGCGGCTTTCTTTTCATCTTTGGGGACGCCGAGTCCGTTGATGTGGATCAAACCAAGATTGTAGCTGGCGGCGGGGTGGTGGAGGCTCGCCGCCCGTTCAAATAATTGCCGCGCGGCGGCTTCGTCTTTCGTCACGCCCTGACCTTTGAGATACGCGACGCCGAGGGCGACCATGCTGTCGGCATTGCCTTTATCCACGCGTTCTTTCAACCACGCCGCTGCCGCGTCGGGAGCTTCAGGGATGTCTTTGAACTTTCGGGCAACGGGAGCGCCGGGTTTGATGGATGCAGCGTCGAACTTTGCGTCAGCGAGATCTTTCATCAACTTGGCGGCGAGCTTGGGATTGGCTTTCATGCCGTCGCCTTTTTCCAGAGCTTGCGCGTAGAAGTATTTCGCCGTCTTGTCCGTGGCGGATGCTTTCTCGAAATAGTTTGCGGCTGCGGAAAAATTACCCGCTTGTTGTTGCAGCCGTCCCAACTCGACTTGTGAAAACGGAACGCTCCCGAGATGTTCCGGTGCGGAGAAGAAACTCCACTTGCCGCTCGGTGAATCAAACGTGCCACTCACCGTCCCGGCGACGAGCGCGAGGAAGATGATGCCCATGGTTTTCTGGGCGTCGTTCGTGCCGTGGCTGAAACCCATGTAGGCCGCGCTGAAAAGTTGGAGTTTGCCAAAGACGCGATTGACCTTCATCGGTCGCCAGTTTCGCAGGAGGAAATAGAGCAAGCCCATTATCAGAAAGCCGACGGTGAGGCCGACCAGCGGCGAAGTGATCATGGGCACGACGACTTTCCAGAGGATGCCTTTGCCTTCCCACCAGTGATCTGTGCCGGGCACGCTCCAGATGATGACGCCCCAAGTGTTGGCCGCTGCCACGCACGCACCGCAAAGTCCGCCGACGAGTGCGTGTGACGAACTGGACGGCAGCCCGAGCCACCATGTCAGCAGATTCCAAACGATGCCGCCGATCAACGCGCACACGATGATCTCCGATGTGACAATCTTTGTGTCCACCAGACCGGAGGCGATGGTTTTGGCGACCGCCGTGCCCCACATCGCTCCGAGCAGATTGGTGAACGCGGCCATGATGATGGCCTGGCGCGGCGTCAGGACTTTGGTCGAGACGACGGTGGCGATGGAGTTGGCGGTGTCGTGGAAGCCGTTGATGTATTCAAACACCAGCGCCACGAGGATGACGACGAGGATGAGTGTCATCGGATGGCTCAGGAATTTTTGAGGACGATGTGCATCATCACATTGCCGACATCGCGGGAACGATCTACAACCTTCTCCATCAATTCGTAGATGTCGCGCAAGACGATGGCGCGGAGTGTGTCGTGTTTGCCGTTGTAAAGCTCGCGCAGCAGGTCGTTCATCACCTTGTCGGCCTCGCCTTCGACGTATTGCAACTTGTCGTTGAGCGATTTGATGTTTTCCAAATCATCGAGCGCGTCCAGTTGCTTGATCATCTGATGCACGGCGTCGGTGGCCTTCTCCATCATCTCGGCCTGCTTGGAGAAATCAATCCCCTCGACATGCTTGCCCGCCATCATGAAACGCTCGGCGAGCTTCTCCGCGCTCTTGGGAATCTTGTAAAGACAGCGGGCGAGGTCTTCGATGTCTTCGCGTTCAAGTCCGGTGACGAACGTCTGCACCAGTTCCTCGCTGATCTGCTCGGAGATTTTCTTCTCCTTGCGCCGCGCGAGGACGAGGTCGTCGAACTTCCTGGTGTCACGCGGCGACTGCATCAATTGGATGACGAGCCGGACACTTTCGTGGGCTTCTCCTGCGGCAGAGATCAGGAGTTCGTTAAACTTGTCACCTTTGCCGAAAAGTTTTTGCAAGGAAAACATGCGAGACAGGAATCGCCAAAGCAGCGGAGAAAGTCCAACAAAAACTCTGGCACGGGTAATTCCTGAGTGCGTCAGCATCTGCGGATGAAAGTTATGTTCCTGTTACATCCTCGCCGATAACTCCAGAAGGGAGTGGATACTCTTCTTCAAACGTTCAAAGTCCAGAGGCTTGGTGAAGAACTCGACCGCACCGGCGATTTGCGCTGAATAGCGGGTCACGTCCGAACCCACGGCGGTGATCATGATTATCGGTATCTTGCGCGTGGCTTCCTGGCGTTGGAGAATCTCGCACAGAGTCAGGCCGTCGAGGTCTGGCAACAAAAGATCGGTGAGGATCACGTCGGGTGAGTGCTGCCACGCCTGATTCAACGCGTCGGTGCTGTTTGTGGCGGTCACGATCGTGTAATCGCAATCCGCAAGCCGGTATTGAAGCAGCTCGATGAATTCCAACTCGTCGTCCACCACCAAAATACATTTTGACATGCGAATGGGATAATTTATTTGCGTTACAGCGCAGCGGCGGTCTGGTTAAGAAATGCTGACAAGCCTGGCAAAAAGAAAGCGAGGGAATCGTTGCCGATTCCCCCGCTTCTGTTAGGTCCGAGTTTGTTAGTTGGCAACCACCCGGAAGTAATTCGCCCCCGTGGCAGAGACGGAGAACGTGAGTGTACCGCCAGTGCC
>JAYUAV010000459.1:0-4366 GCA_043741175.1 Verrucomicrobiota bacterium | reverse complement strand
TTTCGAGGACGAGGACGAGAACGACGACGAGGACGATCCCAAAGTCCATTTCGATCCGATCACGCGTCAGCAATAGACCAACAACGACTGGATGATGGGGTTCGTGCGATTGTGGTTCATGATCTTGCCGATGGAATCCACGTTGAGCGGTTGGCCTTCGGGCACGATCAACAAGCCGTTCGGCGTGTAGATGCCTTTGGCGAGAACCATTCCGGGCTGCAATTCTGCGATCAAGACTTCACGTTCTTTGCGGGAGAGTGATGCTTTGGAGATGGCGCGGAGGAATGCGCGCACGGCTTCGGGATCGTATTCGTTTCCTGCGCCAAGTCGGATGCTCTCAACGGCACTGATCTCTTCGAGGTTTGATTCAGCGTAACCGACGGCCACTGCGAGCAGTCGAGCGAGCCACGGAATCTCTTCACCCTTTAGTTGATCTGGAAAACCTTTGCCATCGAAGCGTTCGTGATGCGCGCGGACGATGACGCCGACTTCTTCGAGGTGATGACCGAATTTGACGAGGTCCTGGCCGAGAATCGGATGACTCTTGAGGACGTTCAACTCTTCTGGCTTGAGGCGGTCCGGGCTTTCTTCCCAACGACGAATGAGATCGCGATGGATGGCGACGAGGCCGATGTCATGCAGCCACGCGCTGAATTCCAGAATCTGCCGCTTCTCCGCCGGGAGATGCAAGGTGTCCGCGATAGCGGTGCAAATCTGATGAACACGCCGTGCTTTGTTGCCGAGTGCGGGATTAAATGTCTCGAGAACGTGGAGGCCAAGTTTTACGGCGTGCTGGAGATTTTCCTCCAATGCCTTGTTCAACTGACCGAGAGATTCGTTCTGCTCGGCCACGCGTGCTATCTGCAACTCCAGCGAGCGGTTTGATTCGGACAACTCGCGATTCATCACCACGGCCTTGGATTGAAGCACGGTGTTGTTATCAATCAATTCGTAGCGTTGGACGGCGTTCTTGACGGTGGCCAGTAACTCCTCGCGCAGCCACGGCTTGACGATGAAGCGGTAGATTTCGCCTTTGTTGATAGCATCAATCACCGTGTCCAGACTCAACACGGCGGTGATGAGAATGCGTGAGGCGTTGGGTTGGATTTCCCGGGCCTGCGCCAGAAATTGCATCCCCAGCATTCCGGGCATGTGATTATCCGAGATGATGACGGAAAAATTATGCTTCTTGAGTTCATCGAGTCCGAGAAAGGGATTGGATGAAGTGACGACGTTGTAACCCTCGCGCGTCAGAGTGTCGCGTAATCCCTTCAACACCATCTCCTCGTCGTCCACGACAAGTATCCGGTGCATTCCAGAGGTGGGATTAAATTCGGGAGGAAGCATGGTGCGTGGTCTCCCTTATGAATACGAATTCCAGACGGCGGCGGCGGGTGGGCTGTAGGATTTCTGAACGCGACGCAGATTTTGTGACGCCTGATCGAGATCAAGTTTCTCAACATCAGCGGCCTGACGACGGAGCGCGATGAGTTCGGAGTTGCGGTTCTCCATTGAAATGAGGTTGTTGATGATGGGGCGGAGATCGCGCTCGAAATTTTTTGAATCCAATCCTGTCTCGATGCACTCGGCCTGCGCGGATTCAGTGAGATGGATGATCTGCTTCTGGAGGGTCTGCTTGGTCTGCTGACATTCTGCCACGCGCGCCCAATCACCGCTTTGGATCGCCGCGCCTTCAGCCTGGGTCAATTGCTCCCAAGAGTTGTAAGCGTCGAACAAACTTTTTTTTGCGATCATGGCAGGATCGTTTTTGTTGCTGCGTCACGCCGCAGCCAGTTCACTGGTTAGAGTTTGTGTATCGTTGAATTCGCCCTGTTTGGCAAGCATTGTCTCCCAAGCATCGCGTAACACCGTGATGCGCTTGATGACCTCAGCGATACCAGTCGGGTCTTTGCGTAGATTGGCTTCGAGCAGGGTGCGGTCAAAATAATCGTAGAGCCGGCGCAATTGCACGGCGAGTTCACCGCCTGCCTCCACGTTCAACGAAAAATCCAGTTCGCGGACGATGTCCTGAGCGCGAAGGATGTTGTCGTTGATGGTGGTGTTGAATTCAACGGGGTCTTCAAGCTGGAATCCCGCCTCGGCGCGTTCAAGGAATCGTATCGCACCCTCATACAGCATTAGCACAAGCTGACCGGGCGACGCGGTGCGCGTGGCGACTTGACGATACGACTGCCATGGATTTTTTGGATTCATGCGTTAGCAAGGATTCAGGACTCTTTGCCCGGCTCCATTTTGAGAGCGAGCAATGACGCGATGCCTCGGATGGTTTCATCACCGGGATAACGTATCTCGGCGATCAACTTCTTCGCGCGTTCCACGGCTTCGGGACGAACTACGGGCGTCGCCTGCATCGCTTGGTCCAATGCTTCCACGCGATAGAACGACGTTGTATCCGACCCGGCCTGCGGCGCGCGCTGGCGTGTCTGATTGACCTTCACCCACTGGGCTGTGTCTATGTTGTTGTTGTTATTTACTTCCATAACTTGCCTTTCTGGCAGGCAACTAGTCGTAATTCTCACACGACTCTATCGTTGTATCGGCTGTCTCTGAAAAACCTTTAGGGCTATTTCCAATTATCTCGCCGGGAGAGTTTGAAACACGCTATTCGCCGCATATCTGCCAAAGCTGCCGGGCGACGTGAGGATGCTGCGCGAATCCGCGAGTGACGCGGGCAATTGCTCCCGCATCAACTGATACCGGCGCGCGCTGTTCACCACGCTCGGTTCGCTGGAATCAAACACTTCGTCCACCGCCCAGATGAAATCGCCCGATTGCACATCCGCCAGCTTGAAGCTGAATCCCACGGTCAACGGGGGGTAAGCACGATATTGGCTGACGCGACCAAACAAAACCGCGTCACATTCCAGTGCGCGTTTGAGGACATTGAGAAAATCTGCGGGCAACGGCTCTTCCGCACGCCAAGAAGTGCGTCCCGTCCAGACACGCAATTGATCCGGCGTTACCACGATGACTTCAAACTTCTTCGTCTTGGCCAACTCCTCCGAGATGACCGATTCGAGCAAATCTCGCCCATGTTGCACGTCTGAGATGTGGTCGTCGCAAGTGGTGGGCAAGACCGCTACGCGCCGGATGTTGACCGGCAGATTTCCCAGGGAGCGATAATAGTTTTTGGGTTGATAGCCCGCGCCCGCCACGGGGTCACTGAGGCTGGTGGTCTTGCAACCGGAGGAAACTATGAGTGCCACAATCAACGACATTAGGCAGGAGAATTGATCGAGGCGGAGTGGGGTGAAAAATCGTCCTCGACGTCGAACACTCAATGAAATCGAGGATGACGACGACGATCCCCCAAATTGATTTGTTAAACAAACGCTTATGGCAGGGCGATTCGAGTTCATGGCAGTTAGATGATTTTACTTCCCTGAACCGGTGCCGAAGCGTTGGCTCAGGAAGCTCAATTGTTGATTGGCGTTCGATTGCGCCGTTTCCATGGCGACGAAGCTCTGGAGCATCCGTTCGCGATTGGACAACACGATGCGCTCCAGATCAGCGATCTGCACATCAATCGCCGCCGCTTGCTTTGTATTGTTGTTCTGCCTCGTCACGAGCGAGCCAGAGTCCCCGACCACGCTCTTCAGATACGTGTCGAGCTTCGTGGCGAGGCCGTTTGTGGAGTCCGCAAAGATGTTTCTAACGGTGGTGAGATTTTCCGCAAGGGCTTTGTCGAGCTTGGATTCTTTCTCCAGCTTGATGGAATTGTCCGTGCCGTTGGACAAAATGCCGAGGTCTTCCATCTGATTCAGCGTGGCGGTCAAACCCGAAATCTCGCCTGTGACCGCACGCCGCAATCGCGTGCCGATATCGTCCGCATCGCCTTCATTCGCGAGGATGCCAGCGGTGACTTTGCCTTTGGCATCCGTGGTACTGGCTGTTTGCGCGTCAATGATGCTCTGCACCTTGTTGTATTCCGTGATGAAGTCGTTGATCGCCGTTTTGATGACGGTCGTGTCTGACGCCACGGTGACGGTGCTGGCTCCCGTCGCCAAGGCCGTCACCGAAAGTCCCGTGATGCCGGAACTGGTTTCCGTGATCGTGTTCGTCTGGCTCGTCATCTGACCGCCGCCATCCACGGTGTAGAGAAGATTTTGGCCGCGAGCCAGAGTGCCTGTGGAAAGTCCCGATGCTTCAAGAAAATTCCCCGCCACATCTTCCACTGCCACACCGATGTCGCCGGTGACTTTGTTCGCCAGCACGAAGCGGTCATTCACCGTGTCGTAACTCGCGGTGACTCCTGCCGAAGAATCATTGATGCGTTTCAACACTCCAGTGACCGTGTCTGCCGTGGTGAACGTGATGGACACGCCGTTGATCCGAAACTCGCCCG
>JAYUAV010000458.1:0-4564 GCA_043741175.1 Verrucomicrobiota bacterium | reverse complement strand
CTGTCTGGTATTGTCCCCAAAAAAGGGAACGCGCAGAGTAACTATCGGGCGTATGGAGTCAATGTTTTCAAATGCCTCACACGCTTCGACCACGCGTATTCAAGAGGAAGAGGTAGCCGAGAGGTAAAGGGGAACTTCAGACGGCGTTGCGGTGCTTCAACCGGCACTGGCCATCGCAGGGAGCGATGATCCGCATACTGACATGTGGAGGCAACAGCGGGATGCGCACACTGCTCTGTTTAATCGGGCATACCAGTCCGGCGCGAAGGATTTCAGGTGGCTGACTTTGCTGGAACGTATTCAAAGCGTTCGATCTTCTCGCGGACGATCTCGCACTATCCGGGCATAAAAAAACCGGGCCAAACAGTCAGGGGGTGACCGAGAGGCCCGGGGAATTTTCGAAATGGTACTTCAGTAGTTATCTGGAGAACTCCGATGTGCGCCTGTACCCGACGCATACCGAAAACCTTAAATTCTGTTCAAAGATCAATTGCAGGGCTTAATTCCAATCCTGCTTGCTGAAACCAGTTAATCACTCTTCTTAATCCGTGTCAAACTTTCTGAAAAGATATTAGCAGAACTCTCGCTGGCAATAAGTCATAGGTTGTTCTGATAATAAAGGCCGGAGAATAATCTCCGGCCTTTTGCAAATCACTGCCGCGTTTCAGTTCACTTGTCCTCCGGTATCCGCATCCCGTAGAACGAGCGATACACGAACACCAGAGCCACCACGAAGAAGAATGCGCCGATGCCAGTCTTTACCGCCTGATCTTTCATGGTGACTGCGATTTCTACGGCGAGCAAGCCGAACAGCGTGGTGAACTTGATCACCGGATTCATGGCGACGGATGACGTGTCTTTGAAAGGATCACCCACTGTGTCGCCGACGACGGTGGCGGCGTGAAGGTCAGTTCCCTTCTGCCGCAAATCCACCTCGACGATTTTCTTGGCGTTGTCCCATGCGCCGCCAGCGTTCGCCATGAAGATGGCTTGGAACAAACCGAAGAACGCGATGCCGATGAGATAACCGATGAAGAAGTAAGGATTGAAGAACGGCAGCGCGAGCGCGAAGCAGAACACAACGATGAAGATGTTCCACATGCCTTTCTGCGCATAGACGGTGCAGATGCGAACGACTTCCTTGCTGTCCTTCTCGGACGCCGTGGTGGAATCGAGCTTCATGTTCTCCTTGATATAGACCACCGCGCGATACGCGCCGGTGACGACCGCCTGACACGACGCGCCGGTGAACCAATAAATCACCGAGCCGCCCATGATGAGTCCGAGAATGATTTCGGGTTGCACGATGGAAAGCTTGTTCACCACGCCGCCAAACATATTTTCGAGCAGCATGATGATGCCAAACACCATGGTCGTCGCGCCGACGACCGCCGTGCCAATGAGTACGGGTTTGGCGGTGGCTTTGAAGGTGTTGCCTGCACCGTCGCCTTTTTCGAGTTGATACTTGGCATTCTCGAAGTCAGGCTCGAATCCGAAATCGCGCTTGATCTGCTCTCCGGCGCGCTTTTTGTCTTCTGCACTGTGGCCCTCAATCTGGCTCAACTCGTAAACCGATTGCGCGTTGTCTGTGACGGGTCCGTAACTGTCCACCGCGATGGTCACCGGCCCCATGCCAAGGAATCCAAACGCCACGAGGCCGAACGCAAAGATCGGTGCCGCGAAGGCGAACTGCGTCGGCATGATGGCCATCAACGCTGAATTAGTGGAAAACTGCCACGCTGCGAACATGAGAGCCATGATGCACAATCCCATCCAGAACGCGGAAAAGTTGCCCGCCACGAAACCGGACAGGATGTTTAGCGACGCGCCGCCGTGCTTGGAGCAGTTGGTCACTTCGCGGACGTGACGGGAGCTGGTGCTGACGAACACTTTTGTGAATTCAGGGATCACCGCGCCCGCCACCGTGCCGCAACTGATGATGGCTGACAGCACCCACCAGAGCGCGGGTTGCGGCACGCCGTTGAAGCTGAAATCACCCAACAACAGTTTGCTGGCGATGAACGTGATGGCGATGGACACCGCCGAGGTGATCCAGACGAGATGCGTCAAAGGAGACTCGAAATCAAAATCCTTCTTGCTGCCAAACATGGCCTTGCTGATGCCTTCATTGAGGAAATAGGACGCCAGCGAAGTCACAATCATCAACACGCGCATGACGAACAGCCAGATGATGAGCGTCGCGCAAACCGTCGGGCTGGCCGCCAGCGCGAGGGCGAGGAACGCGATCAAGGCTACACCCGTCACGCCGTAGGTTTCAAAGCCGTCCGCTGTCGGACCGACCGAGTCACCCGCGTTGTCGCCGGTGCAGTCCGCGATCACGCCGGGATTCTTTGGATCATCTTCGGGCAGTTTGAAAACAATCTTCATCAGGTCGCTGCCGATGTCGGCAATCTTGGTGAAGATGCCGCCGCAGATGCGGAGCACCGATGCGCCGAGCGATTCACCGATGGCAAAGCCGATGAAGCACGGGCCGATGAGATCGCGCGGCAGGAACATCAGGATGCAGATCATGAAGAACAATTCCACCGCGACGAGCAGCAGGCCGATGCTCATGCCGGAGCGGAGCGGAATGCAGAGCGTGGCGAAGGCGTTGCCCTTGAGCGCGGAGAAGGCGGTGCGAGAATTGGAGATGGTATTGATGCGGATGCCGAACCACGCAACGCCGTAGGAACCCAGGATGCCCAGAACGGACGCCAGCAGAATCACAAACACGTTGAACGCAATGTGTCCTGAACTCAGCGGCTGGCCGGCCGCATCCTTGTGTTCAGTTAGAAATCCAAAATAAAAGACCATGCACGCCGCGATCAGCACCCAGAGGATGGCGAGCAATTTTCCCTGCGTGAGCAGATAGGTTTTGCAGGTTTCGTAGATGGTGTGGGAAACCTTGGCCATGCTTTCATGAACGGGCAGCGCCTTGGTTTGCAGGTATTGCACGATGCCAAACAACGCCCCGATGGCACAAACGCCGATGCCCAGCATCATGAGAGTGTGACCCGTGACACCGCCAAGTCCCGCAAACTTCACGGTGCTCAAGTCGGGGATGTGGATGTCTGCTTCGCTGGCGCTCGCACAAAACGACAGCCCGAGGGTGAATAGAACGGTGAGTACCAGGAACCTGTTGGTTTTAGTTTTCATGGTTGTGTGGCGAATATGGGAAAGCCGCCGCCGGAAGCCAAACCATTTTTTCAGGGTTGCCGGAATTTTTATTCTCCGATGAAATGCAACGCCACCATGCGCGAGTGCGGCGCGTGCCGATGTTCCCACAGAAAAATCCCCTGCCATGTGCCGAGCGCGAGCCGTCCATCACGCAACGGCAGACTGAGATTCACGGTCGTCAACGCAGTGCGGACGTGCGCGGGCATGTCGTCCGGGCCTTCGCACGTGTGGGAAAAAACCTTGTCGCCGTCCGGCACGAGGCGTTTGAAGAAACGCTCCAAGTCGGCACGCACATCAGGATCGGCATTTTCCTGGATCAACAGAGACGCAGAAGTGTGTCGCAGAAACAGCGTCACCAGGCCGTTCTTGAAACCGCCTTTCGCGATCCACGCCGCCACTTCATCCGTGAAGTCGTAAAGACCACGCCCGCTCGTGGCGAGATTGAGTTCGTGGAATGACTGGCGGAACATTTACTTCGTGGCCGCTTCCTTTTTATCGAACAGTTTTTCGATTTCAGGATTGCGGGCTTCGCCAGCGGCGATGGCTCTCTGATAATGGAAACGCGCGAGCGGAATGTTCGGCGGCGTCTCCAGCGCATAGAACAACGCGAGGTGCGATTGCACTCCGGCATGATTCGGATTCAAAACCATCGCCTTGCGGAACGCTTGCTCCGCCGGGCCGCGAAGACCTTTCTGACTGAGCGCGACACCGAGGTTGTCTTGGATCTCCGCATTGTTCGGCGCGAGCTTGCCAGCACGACCGAGCGAATCAATCGCTTCATCCCATTTCTCCTGACGGAATTTCAGCAAGCCCATCAACATCGTGGCGTGAGCATCGTCCGGCGCAGTTTCCAGCGCGGACTTGAGATGCTTCTCGGCTTCGTCGAATCGCCCCATCTCCATCTGGATCGCCGCAAGATTCGCGTGGGTATAGGCACTCTTATCGTCCTGCTTCAGGATTTCCAAATAGTTTTCCTCCGCCTTGTCATATTGCTTCGCTTCAAAATGTTTCTGCGCCTTGGTCGCAAGCGCCATCGTGCTGGCGGGCATTTCCCGGCCCGTGGTGCGAGTCGCCTTCTCCTCCGCCACCGGCGTAGGCTTCACCACTGGCTTGCTGAACAGCGCGAGTTCATCCTTGGTGTAGGGAATGGCTTTGGCTTCAAACACGCCCACTCGAGTACGAAGGTTTGCGACTTCGCGCGTCAGTTGTTCAACACGCGAACTCAAATCCCCGCCACGACTGAACATCATTTTTTTGTTCGCGGCTTCGAGTTGGGCGAGGAAATCGTCACGCTCACGTTCGAGTTGCTGGATGCGCTGCAAATCCGCAGGACGGCTCACCGTCTGGGATTTCGCGCCGGTCGGCGACACGGTGGCCACGTTCTTGA
>JAYUAV010000457.1:0-6594 GCA_043741175.1 Verrucomicrobiota bacterium | reverse complement strand
TATCAGTGTCAGCCGTCGGAAAGGGAACGTAGAAGGCCGTCTCGCAGGCTGGGCACACAGCGTTCTTGTCCCAGTACTCCTCACCCAAGGAATACTCGGCGCCACAACCGGGGCATATAACTTCGACGGTGCTCATTTCAGGTCGAGGCTAAGGATCTGCGATTGAACCGTCATCTTGAATGAAGCAAGTGTGAGTGATAAAAACATCTCCATCGCTCATCTCGTATTGCTTAAATTCACCGCTCCCAAGCCCGCTTGAACAAAGCATTGAGACGATGCCCGCTAGTTCAAGCTCGAAGTCCTTTCGGACTTTTAAAACCGGCGCACCGCTTTCACCGCACGCGCGGATTGGCGAAGTAGGTTTGCCGTATTTGTTTTCGTGATGCACTGCTCCGGCATCATCGTGAAGAACAAATCGAGTGTGGCCTACATCGTGGACGATCCGCGAAGAATAACAGTAGTTCAGAATCATGTGGGGCCTTCCATCTCTTATTGAATCGCCCGGATAACCCAAGAAGTGAACTGCGTCACGTTTCTGTAATGTCGGCGTGGTGCTTGGCTTCAAATAACAGAAGCGGCGTGCGTCGAGAGAATCTATGTCGTCGAAGGTAATTGTCGCCAAGTCGAGACTATCGTGTTTGGCGATCAATTGGGGATTCGGTAGCGAGCGTGGGCGGGCCGGTGAAGATGCCCTATCGTCATCTACTAAACTGATCCAAAGCTGCGCCCCGTTCTAAGATTTGCGAAAGTTCTCAAAACCATCCCAAACATGGGCACATGTCACGACCAATCGCAGCTGCCGGGTTCTGACGAGGCAGCACGTTCCATTGTCCACGATTTGATGAACTGGAGACTGGCCGTCATTCCAGCATAGCAGGCAAGTATGCCTTCGTGCGTGCGCTTCCCAACGCCCTTCAAAGGTGATCTGGTTTGTGAGGCCGATTACCTCATCGTGTTGGAGTCTCATGCGGTGCCAACTTCATACATCCAACACGCCACCGTGACAAGCGCGACTGCCCAAGCAGAGTTTTAAGCGGCGAAGAACCCTTGCCCGCACGCTTCAATCCTTATACCCGCTTGGATTCTGCTTATGCCATTCCCACGCAGTTGAGACGATGTCTTCCAGCTTCGGGAATTGCGGCTTCCATCCGAGTTCGTTGATGGCCTTGTGCGCGGCACTCGTGATGGGTGCGTCCGCTTCCATCGCGGCAACGAACGATTCTCAATTCGCCCAAGTCGGCTTCTCCACTCTCGCGGCTTACGGACAGGCGGGCACGACGGGCGGAGGCGATGTCACACCAACCATTGTTCGCACGGCGAAAGAGTTTCTCTCCGCTGCCGAGCGACTCGAAATCAAGCACAAGAAAGTTCGCGACACCACACCGACAGTCATCCTCATCGCGCACGACATTGATCTCGGCGAACTTAAGAACGTCACTGGCAATTCCACCGAAAAAAGTGTCGGCATCATTCGCATCCGACCGCACACGACGATTTATTCCACCAACGCGGCAACGCTGCGGCGCGGCACGCTGGAAGTTCACGGCACTTGGAACATCATCATCCGCGATCTGAAGTTCCGAGATTTGTGGGAGTTCGACCCCACGGGTAAATACGACAAGCTCGGCTGGGATTTCGTGCGCATCACGGATCAAGGCGAACAGATCGCCCACCACATCTGGGTGGATCATTGCGATTTCGAGAAAGCTTACGATGGTTTGCTTGATGTGGTTCATGGCTCGGATTTGGTAACGATCTCGTGGTGTCGGTTTGCGGGCGACACGAACGGGCCGCAGAAAAAAGTCACACTCATAGGTCATTCATCCGGGCCGAGCGCGGCGGAGATTGATCGCGGGCGGCTCAACGTGACGCTGCATCACAACTTGTACGAGAACATCGAAGATCGTGTGCCCCGCGCGCGATTTGGAAATATCCACGCGTTCAACAATGTCGTCATCGTCGCGCAATACGCCACGATGTCCGTCATGGGCGCGGTGACGCTGGTGGAGAACTCCATCTATCGCGACGCGAAGTGTGCCACGTCGTTTTCTCACGCCAAAGATTCCGCGTTGAAGGAAAAGGGCGGAACGATCTGCATCGTGAATTCGCTCAACGAGAATCCGCGCACGGCAAAGCCCGCCGAGAAAGCGGACGAACGTTTCGAGCAGGAGAACAATTTCAAATCAAACGTCGAGCGCGGGAAACTTGAGTTCAACAAGCCAGCGGGATTCGCGTGGGAAAACCGCAATCAATTGCCGTATCGGTACGAAGCCGACGCGACTGACAAGGCTGAGAAACGCGTGAAGAGCTTGTCCGGCGCGACTCGCTGAAACCAAACAGCATTTCACGCGGGTGACGTTTCGACAGCATGGTTTCTAGCCTTTTCCAAACCGGCACGCTGGTCTATAGTTTCTGAGTGAACTGGCAGACCATCGTATCCCTCGTCATCGTGGCACTCGCAGCAGCGGGTTTGTTGTGGGGCAGGTTTCGGCGACGCAAGTTTGATTTCCATCGCGACACGCATTGCGGCTGTTCCTCCCCTTCGGACTCGCCCACACACCAATCCATCATCTTCCACGCCCGCAAAGGCGAACGCCCACAGGTGATCGTGAAGAAGAAATCTAGTCGCACCGATCAAATCGTTCCGCCTTAAACCTTCGGCGGCTCTTCGCCACGTTCGGCGAACCATTGGCGCAGGAACACAAGATCGCCCGCGTCCTTCGCCCGATGCGTGACTACCTTCATCCGCCAGAGCAATCGCGGCGACGCAAACGGAATCGGCACGCCATCCAGTTCATGCACGACTACATCCTTTGCTGCCTCGGCGTAATCAATGCCGCCTGCAGAGCGCAACAAGTCCACCATGATTTCGTCACCGACCCGGATGACATTGTGCAGTTGAAGTTCTCCGGGTTGAAGTTCGCGAACAGCGTTATCAGGCAGAGTGGAGAGAGCAGAGAAAACCTTGCCCTCGTTTTCTGAATCCGCCGCCACCATCAAATCAACGTCCGTGGTCATGCGAGGATGCCCGGCAGCAATGATTGCCAAACCGCCGATCACGACGTATTTCGCGCCGCGTTGGTTTAATTCACGGCAAAGCCCGACCAAGTCCGATTGGGTCGGCGGACGACTGATCAGGTTTTCGGCAGCCCGCTCCGGGCCAACATTTTGGTCATCCATGCGTCAGCCTCCTCGTGGGTTTTGAAACGATAAACTCCCTTGGGCATCCAGCGATGTTTGAAAGTTCTGTGAAGTTGTGCCGCCGTCTCCTGCAACTGCATCCCTGCCTTCAAGCCGTCCGGCGTCTGAGTGCGCCGACCGACGAAGCGGTCAATCTTTTCCTCGACGTTGATGAACGGTTGTTTCACTACGCGGCCAGCATAAGTTGCGACCTTGGCCAAAGCAAGCCGACGCCTGCCGCAACGCCTCGCCCATGAAGTAATGGTCATTTTGCAGGTCAATAATCAGCTCGTCCATTCGCAAACAATGCAGAAGGCGGAATGAAGAATTAAAATTCAGGCGCGCGGCTTGGCATCAGAGATGGCCTTTGAAAGTTCATTCACGAGCAAATCGTGAAATGATACCGGCTTCTCGCCCGCCGCGTCGATTGCAACAGCCCGCCGCTGCCCGCCAACAACGTCTGGGTCGGCAAGTAAGCGTTCAAAGAAATCTTGTGCCCGTATCTCTGGCATGTGGTCGCGAAAGAAAGACCCGGTTTCATCAACGAACAATCGCATCGCTTCGGGTATGACTTGGCGGACTTCTTCCTCGGAGACAAGATGGTGATGAATCGGAACTTCAAAAACCAAGACAGGATTCAGGTAGGCAGGATGCCCCAAGCCAACACGGAATTTTGGATATAGGGTAAGCTCTTCAAACCGACGATGCTCGAATGGAAAGTAAGTGTGCATTGCCTGATCCACGAGAACTGTAAAATAGAGGCAACCAAGAAACTGCGGACGGCGTTCTGCGGGAACTCTTGGAAGCAGCGAGCAACCCTGCATCCAAGTTTGGCCCAAGTAGAAAATGCGAGCTTCTGCTGGCGGAAACCCACGAAGGAGGGAAACCAAGTCGGATTGAAAAGTCTGATTGTAGTATTCCTTCAGCGACATAAAACAAAATTGCATCTGGCAGGATTTGTTGTCGAGTTGAATTCAACATTCCACATTCTTCATTCGACTATCCTCCAACGTCCAATCATTCCGCCCGTCCGGATGACAATGGCAATGCGCGGCAAAAAACCCACCGCGATGTTGCCAGAACCACGGCCAGATTTTTTCACGATCCGTCTGCGGCAACTTCAGATCGTTCAACGCCTCGCGCGTGAAGAATTGAAATCGGCCTTCCTTGTGGACGGGCGGGAGCGTTTTCAACTTCGGCTTCACCTCGAATAGAAACATCAGCCAGTGCGTTTGGCCTTGGAAACCGTGTTCGCTGATGAGGCCGGTGAGGTGCAGATCGCGGGGGGGGTGAGTTGTTGGCTGGTTTCCTCGTGCGCTTCGCGACAGGCGCAAGCGTAGGGAGATTCGCCTTCGTCCGTGTGCAGCTTGCCGCCGCACGGACTCCACAAGCCGCGATTCGGCTCCTGTGCGCGTTCGAGCAGGAGGATTTCATCGCGCTCGTTGAAGCAGTAGAGCAGCGTGGCGACTTTATAGGGCAACTTCACGCGCGCAGTGAAGCAGGCGCGGCTGCGGGCGGCAAGTTTGCTAAACACGGACAAACTTTTCCGGTTTTGAAAACTACACGACAGTCTGTAAAATAATGCTTGCTTCGATTGTGGTTGGTGCTAGAACAGGAGTAGATTCAATCCGGTGCGAGCCGTGGAAACGTATTAACTCAAAATGTCGTATGAAAAAAACTTTGTTTAGTATTCGCAACCTCTCCTTTGGTTTGTTGGCAGCCGTTGTTATGACGACAACATCCTCTCAGGCGATTTTCTCCACGAATTATGGCAATTTTCCAGGTGCAAATGTCAGTTTTCTTGGCGTTTCAGAATCGACAATCAGTGAGTCAACCCCGCTGTATCACTACCCTGTCATCGCTGGTAACACGATTGATTTCAATCCTCAGGGCTTTGGCGCGTTTGCCACTGGTCTGGGAGGAAATGACAATACCGACGGACAATTGAGCCTTACTCTTCAGGCGAATCCGCTAAGTGCAATTCCTACAATCAATTTCTGGGAACTTGGCGACTATTCGCTTATAGGCTCTGGCGGTTTCGGGACGCTCGTTGACGTGACAGCCAATTGGTATGTCAACATCATCCGCGTTGACGGTAATTTGCTGGCATCACCGGTCAATATCAACGGCACCATGCCGTTCACCCCCAACGTCAGTGGAACGTTTTTTCTGCCTACAAATCCCGGCTTTGGCAACCTCTGGGGTGGCAGCATTAACATTGATTTGAACAACGCCCTCACGTTGGCTGGTGTTCCATTCACTTACGGAGCCACCGAAGTGCGGTTCACCTTTGATAATGAATTGAACGCATTGAGTGAATTTGGCACTACGGCGACCATCCGGAAAAAAGATATTCAAGGCAGCGTTGGTATCACTGTGATCGTCCCTGAGCCGACCATCCTCGCGCTGACCCTCTGCGGTGCTGGCTTGCTGATCAGCCGTAGATCAAAACACTGATCGCCTACCTTCAAACAAACAAGAAGACCAAGACGCGATGTCTTGGTTTTTTTTGTTGGCGTCACTGAGCACCAGTTCGTTCAACAGCTACCCGACATCTTCGCCAAGTTCCACGTTCCAATAAGCGAGGTCTATGAAGTGTTTCCAACTGTCGTGCTGATTGAGACTGAAATTAATTTGCACAAACGGACGCCATTTTGGGCGTTTGGGTTTCTTCACCAGATGCAAGCCAGCTTCCTGCGGAGTGCGGTTTGCTTTGCGGGTATTGCACGGGATGCAGGAACACACAATATTCTCCCACGTTGTCGGACCACCCCTATCTCGCGGGAAAACGTGATCCAGATTCAAATCCTTCCGATCAAACAAGTGTCCGCAGTACTGACAGGTATTGCGGTCGCGCTCGAAAATATTATGCCGCGTGAACTTCACTTCCTTCTTCGGCATCCGATCATAGGCGAGCAACAAAATCACTCGTGGCAGACGGATGCGAAACGAGATGGTTTTGACTGACTCGGGGTGCGGCTCCTGTTTGGAAAGATCGTGCCAGGCTGAAAAAGAATATGTTTGGAACGAACCATCTACGTTGTCGAGAACGACCTGCGCTTGTCCTTGGAAGAGCAGAGTGAGAGCGCGACGCGCTGTGCAAACGTTCACCGCCTGCCACAGCCGGTTCAACACGAGAACATGTTGGTTCAGGATTGAGCTCATGGTTTTACGACTCAACTGATTTTGTGGACGCTATCACGGCTCGTGATGCCCTGTCAATTTCTACGCTGACACGCTGACGCGGGGTGTGATTCAAAGTGACGGTCAGTTGAGGGCGGGGTTTTGGGGTCAGCCAGTAACTGCGCCAAAGATCGTTGGCTCGCGACACTCGTAGTCCGAACATGGTTTCGGCGTTGGGTTCTCTCCACCAGCCGCCCGGCAGTTTGAGCCGTTTTGGGATCACATGCCGAT
>JAYUAV010000456.1:0-7508 GCA_043741175.1 Verrucomicrobiota bacterium | reverse complement strand
ATCGGCATGTGATCCCAAAACGGCTCAAACTGCCGGGCGGCTGGTGGAGAGAACCCAACGCCGAAACCATGTTCGGACTACGAGTGTCGCGAGCCAACGGTCTCTGGCCCAGTTACTGGCTGACCCAAAACCCGCCCTTAACAAACCGTCACTTTGAATCACACCCGCTGCTTCGTCCGGCTTTGACTTGTTTCGCGCGGCTCGCCAATCTTCGACACGATGAATCGTGTCCGTTTGCTGCCTGAACAAGTCGCCAATCAGATCGCCGCTGGCGAGGTGATTGAGCGTCCGGCCAGCATCGTGAAGGAACTCGTCGAGAACTCGCTCGATGCCGGTGCGACTCGCATCACCGTGGAGATCCAGGCGGGCGGGCGTAGCCTCGTGCGTGTCACGGACGACGGCTTCGGCATGAGCCGCGATGACGCATTGCTCTGCCTCGAACGTCACGCCACCAGCAAGATTGTCCGCGCGGAAGACCTGGCTTCTATTTCCACGATGGGTTTTCGCGGTGAAGCGTTGCCCAGCATCGCCAGCGTCAGTCGGTTCGCGCTCACGACGCGCGAACGTGAAAACACGTCGCCCGAAGGTACGCAGATCATCGTCAATGGCGGGAAGATCATCGAAGTCAAAGCCGCTGGGTGCGCGCCGGGCACGAGCGTTGAAGTGAGGCAATTGTTCTTCAACCTGCCCGTGCGTCGGAAATTTCTTCGCACGGAGGAAACTGAAGCCGCGCATGTGTTGCATTATCTCACGCTGGCTGCGCTGGCGTTTCCTGAAGTGGCATTCACGTTCGTCAAAGACACGCGCCCTGTCTGGCAATTGCCCGCCCAACGCAGCGGCGACGATTTTGCTGCCAAATTTTCTGCTCTGCGTGAACGCCTCCGCGCGCTACTCGGCGAAGTAAAGTTGATCGAAGTGAATTTTACCACAGAGCACGCGGACTCCTCGCACAGTGAGAATGCCGCGCCCGACGAAACAGAATCTTTCGAGAACGCACATCCGGTAAAGAACTCCGAATCGTCATTCGTCATTCGTCATTCGTCATTCAGAGTGTGGGGTTTGATCGGCGCTCCTGGCGTCTCGCGTTCCACGCGCGAAGATCAACACGTTTTCGTGAACCGCCGTCCCGTTGAGAATCGTGGCATCAACTTCGCGTTGATGGAAGGCTACCACACGGCACTGATGAAGGGGCGTTACCCGATGTGCTGTCTGTTTCTGGAAATCAATCCTGCTGCCGTGGATGTGAACATCCATCCCGCCAAACGCGAGGTGAAGTTCCATCGCGAACGCGAAGTGCGTCAAAGAGTGGCGGAAGCCGTGCGTGACGCATTGCTCGCGTTCCATGCGAGTCAGTCTCAAGTCTCAGGTCTGAAGTCTAAAGTTGGGGAAGCCGTCGTTGCCAAGCCAGTTGAAGAAATCGGAATGACCACAGATGTCGCACCGGAAACAGTCACGCCGTCGTTACCGCAATTTCCAGCGAGTGCGTATTTGCCACCGCGCCACTCCGAGCAGCAGCCGCTCAAGATGGGTTTTGCGCCGGCGCGTTCCAGCGCGCCGCAGTCAGCGGTGACGCCAGTCACGCACCACGCACCACGCACCACGCCGGAAGCGGGCACAAGTTCGCCATCCTCTTCCCCGCCCCCGCTTCTCGCCGTTCCGCTACGTCTCGTCGGTGTCATCGGTCGTCTGTATGTCGTGCTGGAATCAGATCGCGGACTCGTGCTGCTGGATCAGCACGCGGCGCACGAGCGGATTCTGTTTGAGCAAATGCTTGAGCGATTGGAACGCAAAGAACTCGCACCGTCGCAAAAATTGCTTTTGCCGGAAACCATCGAGCTATCGCCGCGCGCTGCGAATTTCATGCGCGGACAGATCGAGGCTCTCACGCGGCTCGGCGTCGGCTTGAGTGAGTTTGGTGAACAAACCTTCCTGCTTGATGCGCTGCCTCCGTTCGTAAAAGTCGGCGACGCACGCCGCTTCGCGCTCGATCTGGTGGATGAGTTGAAAGCTGCTGGCCAAGATGTGAATTCGGCACGACTCGGCGAGCATGTGATCGTCAAAACGGTTTGTCGCCATGCCGTGAAAGCCAACGATCCACTGGCGGGACGCGAGTTGGAAAACCTCGTGGAAGACCTGCGCCGCTGCTCAATGCCTTACACTTGTCCGCACGGGCGACCGACGTTGATCGAGATGAACTACCGCGAACTGGAGCGGAAGTTTGGTCGCACACAGTGAGGCTGATTTACCTATGAAGTCTTCGCAGATTCTTTTCATCACAGGCACGGATACAGGTGTTGGCAAGACCGTGTTCGCAGCGCTCTCGACGGTTTATCTGCGGCAGAACGGATTTCGCGTGGCTGCGCTTAAGCCGCTTTGTTCGGGTGGACGGGATGATGCGCGCACATTGCACGCAGCGGCTGGGAAAGTTCTTTCGCTTGACGAAGTGAACCCGTGGTTTTTCCGCGCGGCACTCGCGCCGGTGCTGGCGGCGCGAAAGGAAAAGAAGCGCGTCAAGTTGCGCGAGGTCGTGGCGCACATCCGGCGCATCGCGAAACGATTTGAAGTTGTTGTTGTCGAAGGCGCGGGTGGATTGCTCAGTCCGTTGGGCGAGGATTTTGATTCGCGCGATCTGATCAAAGTGCTGAACGCGACGCCTATCATTGTTTGCCCGAATAAACTTGGTGCGGTGAATCAGGTGCGGCTGGTGTTGGAAACATTGCCACCAGCCACGAGGCAGAACGCGCGAGTCGTGTTGGTGAATCCGAAGAAGCCTGATGCCGCAAGCCGGATGAATCTGGAATTGCTCAGGGAGTTTGTTGAGCCGACTCGCTTGCGCGTGCTTCCGTGGGTGAAGATTTGGTGAATTTACCGAAAGCAAGGCTTGTCTATGGGACTCTGTCTCGCATCACCGTTCGATGTGAGAATCGGATGTATCCTTTTTCTGAGCAGTCCGCATTAACCCAAAAAATGCTGATACAAGGCAAATAACACCAGAAATAGCAGATAGAATCATGAGCCACCCAACCACGACAGCCCATAATTTTGATGGGTTGCCGCCGCCGAACTCAGACTGTCGGTAAAGAGTGAAAGTTACGAAATGGGCGACAGCAAAAAATGAGGCTGAATAACCCGCCCGGAGAGAAGTTTTGTTAGTTTGCATTAGGTTGTTTGATTTGATGAGGAAGTGAAGCCGACTGAGGAACACTTTTCAAGCAAGTCAATCGCGATGAAAATCATTCCCGTTCTAAACCCGTAGCAAATCCCCACTATTATATGTGGTTTCTTGGTTTCCTGTTCTCTCAAAAATAATGCGCTGCCCGAAATGCGGCGGGTGCTGGAAGCATTGCCGCCTGCCACAAGACGAAAGGCGCGAGTCGTGTTGGTGAATCCGAAGAAGCCTGATGCCGCAAGCCGAACGAATCTGACGTTGCTCAATGAGTTTGTTGAACCAAAGCAGTTGCGTGTGATTCCGTGGATAAAAGTCTGATGGCGCAACGGAAATCGGTTGCCAGTTGGTTGCGACTTGAGTTGACTCCGCTGGTGACGAATCAAACCGGAAATGCCCCAGCCACTTTGCCTGCGAAAATCTTCGCGGTGATCTTCGGAGCGTTTCTTGGACTAGCGTTGCTCAAGTTCGCCACGCCGTCGGTGATGGACAAATTTGTCGAGTCGCCTACCACGGGCCTCGAATGGCTGGTGTTCACTTGGCCGCTGAGAATTGTTTATCCGCCGGTCGGGCTGCTGGTCGTGACGGGGTTGTTTGCGATTCGTTGGAAAGAATTTACGCCGCGCTGGCTGATGCTCATGCCTGCGGTCTGGCTGGCGTGGCAATTTCTTGCCGGGACACAAAGCGTGGATTCCAAGCTGACGGATGGTGTGTTGGCGCATTTTGTTGTTTGTGTCGTCTGCTTTTATCTCGGCGTGCTTTGTTTGAATCGAGAGGGAGTCGCCGCGTATTTTTTGTGGCCGGTGGCGATTACGTTCGGCTGGATGCTCTACGTCGGGTTTGATCAGCACTTCGGAGGATTGCAGCGAACACGCGATTACTTCTGGACCTACATCTACCCGACACAATCGAACGTGCCGCCGGAATACCTCAAGAAGATGTCCAGCAACCGCATCTTCTCGACGGTGTTCTATCCGAACGCATTTGCCGGGGCGTTGCTGATGTTGTTGCCGCCGTTGCTGGCGTGGATTTGGCAGGCGAAGGAGCGATTTACTTCGGGGGCAAGGAGTTTTCTTTGCGGGGCGTTGAGCGTGGGGGCGGCGGCGTGTTTGTATTGGTCGGGGTCGAAGGGCGGTTGGTTGCTGGCATTGTTGATCGGCTTGGTGGTCGTCCTGCATCAGGATATTTCAAAGCGATTGAAGCTGATGCTAGTTGTCGTCTTGTTGGTGACTGGTGGCGCGGGATTTTACGTGAAGAATCGCGCTTACATGGAGCGCGGGGCGACGAGTGTGGTGGCGCGGTTTGATTATTGGCGCGCGGCTTGGCAGACCGCCGTGAGCAAACCCGTCTTTGGCAGCGGGCCGGGGACGTTTGCCATCGCCTATCAAGCCGTGAAGAAACCAGAGTCCGAGATGGCCCGGCTCACACACAACGACTACTTGCAACAGGCATCCGACTCGGGTTTTCCGGGATTGATCATCTACACAGCGTTCGTGGTTGGGATGCTGTGGGTCACGTATCGGCGGCTGGATTGGCAGAAAACTCCCGTGGCTAGCGGGGTTTGGTTGGGACTGGCGGCATGGGCAGTGCAATCTGCGTTTGAATTCACGCTCTATGTGCCGTCGCTGGCGTGGGCGGCGTTCGCACTGGCGGGTTGGTTGCTTGGCAGCACGCGGGAAACGATTCGACAAAACCCTTCGCCCGCCCCTAACCTGTCACCGCGATGAAGATTCTCTTCC
This sequence comes from Verrucomicrobiota bacterium, assembly GCA_043741175.1. Lineage (GTDB taxonomy): Bacteria > Verrucomicrobiota > Verrucomicrobiia > Limisphaerales > JADLHS01 > JADLHS01. Next base: position 2,603 of record JAYUAV010000456.1, on the reverse strand, counting down.
TCAACGGCCCCAATCTGAACCTCCTTGGCCAGCGCGAGCCGCAGGTTTATGGCAAAACCACCTTGGCAGACATCGAGGCGATGGTTCGCAAGCAAGCCGCCGCTCGCGGCGCGACCATTGATTTCCGCCAGACGAACCTCGAAGGCGAACTCGTTGGCTGGATTCAGGGAGCGAAAGGTGCGTTCGACGCCATCGTTTTGAACGCCGCCGCCTACACGCACACGAGCGTTGCACTTCGAGACGCGATTGCTGCCACCGGTGTTCCTGCCATCGAAATCCATCTCTCAAACATCCATGCGCGGGAAGAATTTCGTCACAAGTCACTCATCGCAGGAGTTTGTCGCGGACAAATTGCTGGGTTCGGAGCGAATTCTTACATTCTTGGACTCGAAGCGGCCATTAACATTACCGATTCTGGGATAAAGGTTTGAGTTCTGTGTTTAGTTTGGAATGTGGCGGGTGGGCGAAGCGGACTTTTGGGTATTAAGTGTTGACGGATTTGACCCGAGTCTCTACGCTCCGCACCAGTCTAGGTAATGACGTAAGCAGGGTCGAAGTTCGGCTTCTGCTTTTTTCGTTCAAACGACAAAACACCGGAATCCAAGCCGGAATAACAACTTTAACGATTAGAAACCGTGGATCTCAAAGATATTAAGGCCATCATTGACTTGATGAAGAAGAACTCCGTTTCGGAGTTTGAGTTGGAAAAACAGGATTTCAAAATCCGTCTCAAGCGCGGAATGGGTGGAGGCGTCATCCAATCCGATGAAAATGGTCAGCAAATGATTGCTTACGCGCCGATGCCGGCCTCGCTCCCCGCAACTGCGGCTACTGCCGCGACCGCTGCTCTAGTTGCAGCCGCCTCCAACGAAGCTGACATCAAGTCCCCGATGATCGGGACATTTTATCTCACGCCATCACCCGATGCCGCCGCCTATGTAGAGATCGGCACGGAAGTGAACCCGGACACCGTGGTTTGCATCATCGAAGCCATGAAGGTCATGAACGAGATCAAAGCCGAAGCCAAAGGCGTGATCACCCAGATATTGGTCGAAGGCGCGAAGCCCGTTGAGTTCGGTCAACCGTTGTTCAAGATTCGTCCGACGTAAGCCTTGTTGCCTGCGGATTCAACCCCGCTCAACCACCAGCCCCGCATGTTTGAGAAAATTCTCGTAGCCAACCGTGGCGAAATCGCCGTCCGCATCATTCGTGCGGCCAAGGAAATGAACATCCGCACCGTGGCCGTCTATTCCGAGGCGGACGCCAACTCCATGCACGTGCAGATCGCCGACGAAGCCATTTGCATCGGCAAATCTCCATCCAACGAAAGTTATCTGCGGATTGATCGCATCATCAGTGCGGCAGAAATCGCCGATGTGGACGCAATTCATCCCGGTTACGGATTTCTTTCCGAGAACGCCCACTTCGCCGACGTTTGCGAGAGCTGCAACATCCGCTTCATCGGCCCAAGTTCCCGCGCCATGAATGCGCTTGAAGACAAAGCCATCAGCCGCAATCTCGCGAAAAAAGCCGGTGTGCCAACGCCGCCCGGCTCGGATGGCATTGTTGAAAACGAAAAGGACGCCCTCGTTGTCGCCAAAAAAATTGGCTACCCGGTGATGATCAAAGCCGTGGCTGGCGGCGGCGGACGCGGAATGCGCGTGGCGCACAATGACATTTCGTTGGTGAAGGGCTATCACACTGCCCGCACCGAAGCGGATAAAGCATTCGGCAACTCCGCCGTCTATATCGAGAAATTCATCGAGAACCCGCATCACATCGAATTCCAGATTCTTGGTGACAATCGTGGCAACATCATCCATCTCGGCGAGCGCGATTGTTCCGTGCAGCGGCGTAACCAGAAGGTTGTCGAAGAAACACCTTCACCGCTCATCGAAAACAAGTTTCCCAAACTCCGCAAGGAGATGGGCAAAGCCGCCATCCGCATCGCCGAAGCCGCGCATTACACCAATGCGGGCACGGTGGAATTCGTCGTGGACGACAAGGGGAATTATTACTTCCTCGAAGTCAACAAACGCATCCAAGTCGAACATCCCATCACCGAAGAAGTCACCGGCATTGACCTCGTGCGGATGCAAATACTTATCGCGTCTGGCGAGCAATTGAAGATGTCGCAGAGCGATGTTCACTTCAAAGGCCACGCCATCGAATGTCGCATCAACGCAGAAGACCCCTTCGACGAATTCCGCCCCAGCCCGGGTCGCATCGAAATGTATTACCAGCCCGGCGGACGCGGCACGCGTGTGGACACGCACGCTTACGCCGGATACACGATCCCGCCGCACTACGACTCGATGATCGGCAAGCTCATCACTTACGGCAAAGACCGTCGCGAAGCGATGGACAAGATGAGCCGCGCGCTCGGCGAATATCTGATCACCGGCGTCAAGACGACCATTTCATTCCAGCAAGCCATTTTGCAGGACCCGAACTTCCGTCGAGGGGTTTACACCACGAGCTTTGTCGAACAACTTCTCAGCGGCGCCCGCCGCGAGTTGATTGAAGATAAGAGTTAGGGAAACGCTGATTTATTTTTTGGGTTTCCGATGTTTGTAGGAGACGGAGGTGTTTTGGTTTTGTAA
>JAYUAV010000455.1:0-6486 GCA_043741175.1 Verrucomicrobiota bacterium | reverse complement strand
TAGAGAAAGCTCTCTTGTCACAGGAAACGCCCCGGCCGTGCGCCGAGCCGCTCTGCGCGGCTCTGCCTGAGCGACAAGTCGCTCAGGCAATGAAAGCGGAGACAAGTCTCCGCACTCCAAAGCTTGACCGCCACTTTGGGTCGCATCCTAGTTGCTCCCCGACAGTTGCTCTCAGACGATTGACACCGCGCGTTGATTTTGCGGAAATGGGAGCCGTGCATCACAACGCCAGATCACTATGACGCAACCGGCCAAAACCATTTCCACAGAATCGCTCCAACAGGAGGGACGCACCTTCCCGCCATCAGCCGAAGTCGTCAAACGCGCCCACATCAACGCCGCGACTTACGACCGGATGTATGCGCGCTCCGTCAGCGAACCGGATAAATTCTGGCTGGAGCAGGCGAATGAACTGGAGTGGTTCAAGAAGCCGACCGTTGCCTGCAACTACACTTGGGACACCGCCACGCGGAAGATTGAGCACACTTGGTTCGCCGATGGGCAACTCAACTTGAGCGTCAATTGTCTCGACCGCCATCTCAAAACCGCCACGCGCAACAAGACCGCGATCATCTGGCAGGGCGAAGGCGAGGACGAAGTGCGGCGCGTGACTTATGCGGAGTTGCACACGGAGGTTTGCAAGTTTGCCAACGTGCTGAAATCGCTCGGCGTCACGAAGGGCGACCGCGTTTCGATTTATATGCCGATGGTAGTTGAGGCTGCGGTTGCGATGCTCGCTTGCACGCGTATCGGGGCGATTCACTCGATTGTCTTCGGCGGGTTCAGCGCGGATTCACTCGGCGGACGCATCAATGATTCGACGTGCAAGCTGCTCGTGACCGCCAACGCTGGCGTGCGTGGCGGCAAACCAATTTTGCTGAAAGACATCGCGGATGCCGCGTTGAAAACCACGCCAACGATTGAAAAAGTCGTCGTGTTCAAACGCAACGATACGCCGTGCAACATGACCGCCGGTCGCGACGTGTGGTATCACGATCTGATGGCGAAGGCGTCGCCGGACTGCGCGCCCGAGGTGATGAACGCCGAGGACAACTTGTTCATGCTCTACACGAGCGGCTCGACGGGGAAGCCCAAGGGCGTCGTCCACAGCACCGCCGGTTACTTGCTCCACGCCGCGCTCACGACGAAATACATTTTCGACATCCACGACGACGACGTTTACTTCTGCACGGCGGACATTGGCTGGGTGACGGGTCACAGCTACTTGGTTTATGGCCCGCTCGCCATCGGCGGCACGACGTTGATGTTTGAAGGCATTCCCACTTTTCCCGACGCGGGACGGTTCTGGAAAATTGTAGAGAAGTTCAAAGTCACCGCTTTTTACACCGCGCCCACAGCCATCCGCTCGCTCATCCGGCTCGGCGAGGATTGGGTCAACAAACATGATTTGAGTTCGTTGCGCGTGCTTGGCTCGGTCGGCGAACCGATCAATCCCGAAGCGTGGCTGTGGTATCACCGCGTCATCGGTAAGGAGCGTTGCCCCATCGTGGATACGTGGTGGCAAACGGAAACGGGCGGGCATTTGCTCCAACCGTTCCCCGGCGCGCACACGTTGAAACCCGGCAGCGCGAGCCGGCCATTCTTCGGCGTCGAGCCAGTTGTGCTTCGCGACGACGGCAGCGAGTGCGGACCGAACGAAGGCGGCAAACTTTGCATCAAGAAACCTTGGCCCGGCATGATGCGCACGACGTGGGGCGAGCACGACCGTTTCATTGACACGTATTTCACGATGTTCAAAAACCTCTACTTCACCGGCGACGGCTGCCGCGTGGATGCGGATGGAGATTTTTGGCTGATGGGACGCGTGGATGACGTGGTGAACGTCTCCGGTCATCGCATCGGCACGGCGGAAGTCGAGAGCGCGCTCGTGAGCCACGCGAAAGTCGCCGAAGCCGCCGTCGCGCCGATGCCGCACGACATCAAAGGCCAGGGACTCTACGCCTTCATCACGCTCAAGGACGGCATCGAGCCGAGCGACGAATTGAAAAAAGAACTCGTCGCCCACGTCCGCAAAGAAATCGGGCCGATTGCCGCGCCGGATAAAATTCAGTTCGCGCCCGGCCTGCCAAAAACGCGCTCCGGCAAAATCATGCGCCGAATCCTCCGCAAAATCGCCGAGAACCAGACCGATCAGATCGGTGATGTCTCCACGCTGGCCGATCCGGGAGTGGTGGATTCGTTGGTGAAAGGGAAGCAGTGACGAAGATCCGATACACATTCTTGAACACAAAGTGGTGCTGGAATCATGGCTGAACCGATTCCCAAATTGACCACGTTGCTCTGGCGCGGCGCGCAGCGGCGTTGTCCTCATTGCGGCCAAGGCCCGGTCTATGTCGGCTGGCTCAAGCTGCACGAGCGTTGTTCGCATTGTAATCTGAAGTATCTCGCGGATGAAGGTGATCTATGGGCTTATCTGGTGCTGATTGACCGTGCTGTGTTTTTGTTTCCGCTCGTGGTGCTGATCTATTTCCGGCTGAACAATCCGGAGACGCTCTGGTTTTATTTCTCGTCCGGCCTGATCACTTTCGGCTTGGTCTATACGTTGCCGCATCGGAACGCGATGGGCTTGGCGATGGATTATTGGATGCGCCGGAAATGCGGTGATCTTGCTGAACCAACCCAACTGCCGTCCGACACTCAAAAGAATCCATGATCCCGCCATCAACTCCGTCGAAACCAACTCGCCTGCGTCTCCGCGTCACGGCGACGGCGGCGAATTATCTGCGCGCGGGTCATCCGTGGATTTATTCCGACAGCGTGCGGGAGCAGAATCGTGACGGTAAGGCTGGCGAATTGGCTGTGATCTTTGATCGCAATGACAAATTTCTGGCCGTCGGCTTCTTTGATCCGCAATCCCCGATCCGCGTGCGTGTGCTGCATGTCGGCAAGCCGTTGACGGTGGACGCGGAGTTTTGGCGTGGGCGACTTGATGCTGCGCTTCGTCGTCGCGAGGGATTGTTCGACGCAACAACCACGGGCTATCGCGTCATCAACGGTGAGAGCGATGGCTGGCCCGGTCTGGTGCTGGATCGCTATGACACGACGTTGGTGATGAAGATTTACACGGCGGCGTGGCTTGAGCGCGTTGAAGAGATTTGTGAGTTGCTGAAACAGCGGATTGAACCCGAAACCATTCTACTGCGAGCCAGCAGGAATCTGGGGCTACCGAATGAAACCAGGTTGTTGTTTGCAAAGAATCCCAGCACGGTGACAGAAGCTCCGGTCGTTTTCCGAGAGAACGACATCCACTTCGAGGCCGATGTCTGGCTCGGGCAGAAGACGGGATTCTTTCTCGATCAGCGTGAGAATCGTCGCATCGTCGAGACGTTGTCGCGTGGACGAGACGTGTTGAACGCATTCAGTTTTTCTGGTGGCTTCTCGCTTTATGCGGCGCGCGGTGGTGCGAAGTCTGTGACTGACTTGGACATCAGCTCGCACGCACTGGCCTCGGCAAAGCGCAACTTCGCGCTCAACTCCGGCCATGCGGCAATTGCGAGTTGTCGCCATGAGCCGATTCAGGCGGATGTCTTCGAGTGGCTCGCTGGAAATGCAGCGCGGAAGTTTGATCTCATCGTGCTGGATCCGCCGTCGCTCGCGAAACGCGAAGCGGAGCGCGCGGGAGCGATTTGCGCCTACCGCAAGCTGGTCGAGTCCGGCATCACGCATCTTTCTCCCGGAGGAATTCTCGTGGCGTGTTCGTGTTCAGCACATGTGAGCGCGGAGGAATTTTTTGGCGCAGTGCGGCAGGCGACGACGAACTCGGGGCGGAGATTCACCGAAATGCAGGCGACACACCACGCGCCCGATCATCATGCAAGTTTCAAGGAGGCGAATTACTTGAAGGGAATTTATCTGCGGAGTGAAACGAACACGTAACCACGAATAAACACGAATGACTGAGGCATGGCGCGTTACTTCATACACGCCGTGTGTTGCCAGTCAGCCGACAGCGCGCACGGAGTGACGCGCCCTACCAACACTTCCTGATTCGTGTGAATTAGTGTCTATTCGTGGTTGTTCCTAATTCTTGGTGGTCAACCGCAGCCGATTTGGTTTAATCCGCTCATGGAACTCATCATTCAACGTGACAAAGAGGCAGCAGCGTTGCTCGCGGCTCGGATCGTGGCGAACGAACTACGCGCAAATCCCCACGTCGTCCTCGGTCTCGCCACAGGCAGCACGATGGAGGCGGTGTATCGCCATCTCGTCAGGATGCACCGCGAACAGAAACTGGATTTCTCCAAATGCAGCACCTTCAACCTCGACGAATACGTGGGCCTCGCGGCAACAGATTCCAATTCCTACCGCTATTTCATGAACAAACACCTGTTCATGCAGGTGAACATCAATATGGAGAACACGCATCTGCCGGATGGACGCGCGGCTGATCTCGGCGCGGAATGTCGTCACTACGAAGCGTTGATCTCGAAGGCGGGCGGTATTGATTTGCAACTGCTCGGCATCGGCAAGTCCGGTCATATCGGATTCAACGAGCCGCTCTCTGCGCTGCGTTCGCGCACGCGCGAAAAAGCACTCACGCCCACGACCATCAAACAGAACGCGCCGTTCTTTGGCGGCGAAGACAAGATGCCGCGTCGCGCCATCACGATGGGCGTCGGCACGATTCTCGACGCGAAACGCTGCCTGCTTCTTGCCACGGGTGAGGAAAAGGCGGGCATCATCGCTCAAGCTGTCGAGGGCCCGATCACAAGCATGGTCACGGCCAGCGCGCTGCAACTGCATCCGCGCGCCACGGTGATCGTGGATGAAGCGGCGGCAACGCAACTCAAGGAGCGCGAGTACTACCGGTGGATTTTTTCCAACGAACCGGAGTGGGTGGAATATCGGTGAACAAGAGCAGAAGTCAGAGGACAGAGGCTGGCGGTCGCAACTTTGCGCCTTGAACTTTGGTGGCCGGACTTCATCATCTTGCTCGTGAATTTTCTGGTCACCGGCGGCGCAGGCTTCATCGGTTCTCATGTGTGCGAGCGTTTGCTCGGCGCAGGGCACTCGGTCTGGGCGTTCGACGAGTTGAACAGTTTTTACGATCCGGCCATCAAGCGACGCAATCTTCACGACATCCAAGCACTCGCTAAACCCTTTGAATTCATCCACGGCGATCTGACGGATCGCGCCGCGTTGGATGAATTGTTCTCCAGCGTGAAGTTCGATCAGGTGATCCATCTCGCCGCCCGCGCGGGTGTGAGGCCGAGTTTGGAAGAGCCTGCGCTCTATCAACGCGTCAATGTGGAAGGCACGGTCAACGTCCTTGAAGCAGCGCGGCTCAATGGCGTGAAGAAGATCACCATCGCGTCGTCGTCGTCGGTTTATGGCGTGAATGCCAAAGTGCCATTCTCCGAGAGCGATCCGATCTTTTCTGCCATCTCGCCCTACGCAGCCAGCAAGCTTGCGTGCGAAGCGCTCGGTCACGTTTATCATCATATCTACGGGCTGGACGTGATCATGCTCCGCTTCTTCACCGTGTATGGCCCGCGTCAGCGACCCGATCTGGCCATCCACAAGTTCGCGAATCTGATCTCCGCCGGGAAACCCATCCCTGTGTTTGGCGACGGCAGCACGGCGCGGGATTACACGTTCATCACGGACATCGTGGACGGTGTGATGGCTTGCACGCGGAAGGAATTTGGCTTCGAGGTGTTCAACCTTGGCGAATCACAGACCGTCACGTTGAGCCAGTTGATCGAGTTGTTGGAAAAAGCCGTCGGCAAGAAAGCCATCATCAATCGCCAGCCCACGCAACCCGGCGATGTGCCGATCACATTCGCCGACGTATCCAAGGCGCGGGCCAAGCTGGAATACAATCCGCGCGTGAAGATTGCGGAAGGCATCCCGCGTTTCGTAGAGTGGTTTCATAAGAGCAAAACCAACGTCACAGGCTGACGCTTTTACTGTCTCGGTGATTACGGGTTTGTCAGAACCAACCGGATACTTCTGCCTATCTCGGTATTAGGCGGCAGTGGTCCTTCTGTGCGGGGCATAAAATGACTATTTCTTTGCCAGCATTGTTGCAACTCCCACACCCATCGCAATCCCCAATGGAATCGTGATGAGAGGAAGAATAGCCAAACCTCCGGCCGCAGTCGGGTCGCCACTACGCCAAACATAAACTTGGGCAATCAAGTAAGGGACTGCAAACCCCATGATACCACCAATGACTCCACCAATCGTTTTGAACGGATACTTAATGCAGAACGCGATGAACGCTAGCACTGCAAATCCGATGAGAAAGATTTGAGATATGGTCTGTATGGTCTCTACTTTCATAAGCGAGGATGCCTACCAATAATGGACGGCGATAATTTCCGTCTATCTCGTTTCATGTCGCGACGCTATTCCGGGCGGAAATTTCTGTCCAGCACAGTTTTTATTCTGAAATGAGTCCTTCGCTGTTTTCGGTGGAGACGATGGAGCAAATGTCTCTGAGGCATTCATCTGTTGCTGGCC
>JAYUAV010000454.1:0-4855 GCA_043741175.1 Verrucomicrobiota bacterium | reverse complement strand
GTGATCCCCGCACCAGATTACGATTACGAGAAAGATTAAGATCCAAAGAAAGAATTTATGAGCGAAACCCTCACTGCCCCCGCCGCCGCGCCCAATCGCGTCAACCAAGTTCCCATCACCGACGACGTGCTCAACGTCGCCGATTTCAACAGCCGCATCGTCGGCGCTTACAACGACGGCAGCGCCGAACTGGAATTGCCCGCGGACAATTCCACGCTGCGCTCGTTCATTCCCGCCGGCACGGGCATCCTGCGCGACTTTTCCTACATCGCGCCCGAGATTCCGCTGCTCAACAGCGAGAACTGTGTCGCGTGCATGGCGTGCGTCATCGAGTGTCCGGACACCGCCATCCTCGGCAAGGTCGTGCCCAAGGCGAAGCTCGAAGCCGAACTCGCCGCCATCCCCGACGAAGCCGAGCGCGAGCATTATCGCAAGCAGTTCGGGAAGACGACCAAGTTCTGGAACGTCTATGAGAAGAAGGGGGACGAGCCAGGTTACTTCGGGATCTTCATTGACCCGACCAAATGCAAAGGCTGCGCCGAGTGCGTGGACGCGTGCGGCGATCACGGCGCACTCGCGATGCTCAAGAAGGACGACCGCACGTTGAAGCGTTATCAGCGCACGTGGAATTTCTACACGAAGATGCCCGAGACGCCCAAGAAGTTCATCAACGAGAAATTGCTCACGGACATGATGCTCGCCGAGCGTTCGTTGCTGTATGTCGGCGGCGCGGGCTCGTGCATGGGCTGCGGCGAAGGCACGGCGCTCCGCATGATGCTCGCAGCGACGGGTTTTGTTTACGGCAAGGAAAACATCGGCATCGTCAACTCGACCGGTTGCTCGACGGTTTATGCCTCGACGTATCCCTACAATCCGTATCTCGTGCCGTGGACGAATTCGCTCTTCGAGAACGCGCCCGCCGACGCCATGGGCATTCGCGCGCGCTGGGATCAGATGGGCTGGCACGACAAACAACTCTGGGTCATCGGCGGCGACGGTGCGATGCTCGACATCGGTTTTCAAAGCCTGAGCCGCATGTTGGCCAGCGGCATGAACATCAAGGTGCTCGTGCTCGACACGCAGGTTTATTCCAACACCGGCGGTCAGTCTTCCACCGCGAGCTTCATGGGCCAGAACACGAAGTTCAGCGTTCACGGCACGAAGATTCCCGGTAAGATTGAGCGGCGCAAGGAACTCGCCAACATTTGCATGATGCACCCGAACACGTTCGTGGCGCAGACCAGTTGCGCGATGTCGAATCACTTCTACAAATCCATCATCGCCGCGAACGAATACGACGGCCCGGCGGTGGTGAGCGTTTATACGACGTGCCAGCCCGAACACGGCGTTGGCGACAACATGGCGATGGAGCAAAGCAAACTCGCCGTGGACACGCGCACGTTTCCGGTGCTGATCTACGACCCACGCAAAGGCGACAAGATCGCCCAACGCCTCAGCCTCCAGGGCAATCCGTCCGAGAAAACGGATTTCTTCATCGAACCGAAGACGAATGACGTCTATGACTTCATCCGCTTCGCCAAGACGGAAGGCCGCTTCTCGAAACACTTCGACAAGGACGGCAACCCGAGCGAGACGCTGATCAAAGCCAAGCAAGAACGCCTCGATAACTGGCACGTATTGCAGGAGCTGGCGGGGATTATTTAATGGACGTGGCTGCGTTCGTGAGAACGCGGCTAACTTTTCCGCAATGAGAATTTTGCCGTACTCTCACGAGTGCAGCTACGAGTTTTGGTTTGCCGCGTTACTCGCCGTCCGCCTCGTCACTCTCGGTGTAGTCGCCCAATCCCATGAAGCCGCTTTGCAGGTCGTACTTGATGGATTTGCAATCCTGTCCGCATAGCCATTCGACAAACGCGGGCAGGCCGATCTCTGGATTGTTCAGCGCCAACCAATTCACCTCCACCAGCAGCCCGTGTTGCGAAGCCGATCCCATGCTGGCGCCGAGCGGATCGCGCGACTTGGCATCGTCGCCATCGCGCAGTTTCACGCTGCCCAACTTCACACCGATTTGTCTGTTCAGTTCGGCGCGCTCGACGCGGTTGGTGTAATTCAACTTCTCCAGCCGTGCGTGAAGATTGAGCAACTCTGCATCCACAGGGTCAGTTTCGCTGGTGCGAAGTGATTCGCGGTTTCGATCGCGAAGTTCTGCGGTCAATTTCTCCTGCTCGTCTTGCAGCTTTCGTAATTCTTTTGCCGAATCACGCCGCCTTGCCGCCGTCATCTTGCGGCTCAGGGTTTTCATCTCGGGATCCTTCCAGACTTCAGACATCGCTTTTTCAATGCGCGACCAGTCGCCCCGCTGCTTCACGAAGGCTTCAAACTCCGCCCCTTTCGCTGCTGGCGACCACGGTGCGATGAGCCGCATCTGTGCTGATTTGCCGAGATAACCTTGCATGAGATGCGTGATGTTGGAGGCGGACTCGCTGGTGGGCGGGAGAAATTGCAAGGTGATGGATACGCTGCGATTGGTGCCGATGACCAATACATTTTTAGAACTGCTCTCCAGTTTATCGAACCACTTGTCCCGCGTGTCCTCGTCCTTCATCGGCAACGACAACAGGAGCGATTCGCCAAACAACATCAGTCTCGCGTTTGTGGGAAGTTTGTTGGTCATCGCCGCGAACTCAGACATGGCGCGAGTGCGGTTCTCAAACGTGGCGATGATCACGCTGCGTTGTTCTTGGGTCGCCTCCACCGCCTGTTCGCCACGCCATGTTGAAATATCGGCGCAGCGGAATTGATGCGTTGGCTGGCGCACGGCGGCACTCATAAAATCCTTGAGGCCGCCTTGCTTGGTGAAGACCAGCAAGACGCCAAACCCAATCGCCATGACGAGGCCGAGGCCTTGCGTGGCCATCAACCCCAGCGTGGCGAGTACGCCGGGCGGTTCGGCATTGAGCGTCTCGAAGACATTGACGGTGTGTTGAGCGCAGATTTTGTTTGATGTCTTCTTCGGCAGAACAGGCTTGATGGCACTGATGATCGTCTGCGCGGTCTGTGTTGGAATCCGGTCTTCATCGGGCAACGGCGCGGGCAAATCCGCGTAACGCAATTCGTCCGTCACCTTCGCCAGCTTGAAGGCGACTGGCAAAGTGATGACCATGATCACGATCAATGGAATCATGAGTTGCCCCGATCCCATCATCGCGATTCCGATCAAGCCCAACATCGCCATCACCCGGAACGCAACGTCCATCCAGCGATGACGGCAGAACAAGATCGAATGCAAAACGCGGCCACCATCCAGCGGCAGCACTGGAAGCAGATTGATGCCGTTCAACACCAGCAGAATCATCGCGAGTTTGTTGAGCCATGCGACCTTTACGAAAATCGTGACGACGGCCAGCACGGCTCCGAGAAAAATTCCGGGCATCGGACCAGCGAGCGAGACCAACGCCTTCTTCCAACCGGGCACGTTCCAGTTTTGACCCGTCACCGCCGCGCCGAAGAACGGGATGAAGAACATTCGCAAGTTGCGATACTTGAAAATCCGCATCGCGACCCAGTGCCCCGCTTCATGGAACAACAGCACCGGGATGAGCCAGAGCGTGAACTTCCAATCCCACATCGCCGAGCCTCCCGCCAAAAATGCGACACCTGAAAGCACCAATATCCACAGTGCCGAAGTCCACTTGGGCTTCTTTTCCTGCAACTCGATCACTTGAGCGAGGACATCCGCGTGTTCGTAGCCATCGGCGGCGGCACGGTCGTAGCGCGATTGATTGGCGTCCGCCACCGCCTGTGATTTTTCATCGCGCTGACAAAACACGCCGCGCGCCAGATTGAAATCCCGGATCAGCAGATGATGACGCTCCAGACTCCAGAGCAGTTCCTCGCGATTCGACACGCCCGCGAAATCCAGTCGTCCGCTGTCGGCGATGCGTTGTTCGTGCAATGCCCAAAGTTTTTCCGATGCCGCGCCCGTCTTGAATTTCAAATCCACCGTGGTCGGCATTTTTGAATCGGGCTTCCCCGCCGAAGTCGCGAGGAATGTTCCATGCAGAAATCCGGTGAAGAACGTGATGTAAGGTTTGCGCTTTGCGTTGATGCCCTTGTCCCAATGCCGCAGTTGCACGCGCGCGTAGTGGATGCCCGATTCGTGCAGGAACGTCGCCCAGAACACCGTCGTCTGCGTGCCGGGATCGCGGATCACTTGATACACAGGACTGTGAAAGCCGAGCGAGGCCAACGCGTCGTACTGCAGTTGGAATTGCGCCGTGACGAATTCCGGCAAAGACTCTGCCACGAACGGCAGAATGGAATCCACCGGCGGATCATCCATCGAGCAGGGCAGTCGGATGCGAAACCATTTGGCGAACCAGACGACTGGCGAAAGCAACTTGGCGTCACTCCAGATTTCGGCGTAGGAAATTTTCCTCGTATCAACATCGTAAAATTGGCTCATGCGTGTTCGGAGTTAGTTGGTGTGATTCTGGAAACGCCGTGATTAGGCGACGGGCGCAGCTTGAGGTCAAACGTATTTTCAAACACTGGATTGACCGCATCGCATCACACGCTTAATTTCCCACCGTGGCCTATCAAGACATCATCACCATTGAACCCGGCAAACGCAGCGGCAAAGCCTGCATCCGTGGTTTGCGCATTACTGTGCAAGACGTGTTGGAGTATCTGGCGTCAGGGATGACCTCGCAGGAAATCCTCGCGGACTTTCCCGATCTCACCGCTGAAGATATCCGGGCCTGTCTTTCGTATGCGGCAGATCGCGAGCGGCGGATCGGCACTCCGCCTGCATGAAACTTCTGCTGGACGAAAACCTATCCCCACGTCTGGCTGACTCGTTGGCAAACATTTATCCCGGCAGCAAACATGTGAG
>JAYUAV010000453.1:0-2295 GCA_043741175.1 Verrucomicrobiota bacterium | reverse complement strand
ACCTCGTTCCAGTCCTCGCTCTTGATGAACACCGCCAGTGCGTCCTTGTCGCCGACTGAACCAACGATGCGCGATTTGCCGTCCGCATCCACGCGGCTGATGTCGCCGCGCAACGCGAGGAAGGTGCGGCCTTTCTCCTCGTAGTTCTGACCGGTGTATTTGTTCGCACCATCAATGTCCGACTGATAACCACGCAGCGCGAACGGCGAGTTGGTGATTTGCACGCTGCGATAATTGATGCCGCTGTTGCCCTTGGCCGAGATGCGATAATCGACCTTCAACTCAAAATCCCGCGTCACGCCCCCGCGCCAGATGATGAAGGAGTTTTGCTTCAACAATGTCTCCGGCGTGACCTCGCCGACGAGGCAACCATTTTCCACGCGCCAGCATTTTGGGTCGCCTTCCCAGCCATTCAGCGTCTTGCCGTCGAAGATGAGTTCGAAGCCAGCAGTGTCATTGGTGGCAGGCGTGGGGTAAACCTGTTGCGCCTTTGCAGGTAAAGTAAACGCCAACAACCCAAGGCTGATGATTCTTGGCAACAAATGATTCATAGGATGCAGGCCGAGCAATTAGCTCCGTTTGCTCAAAACACTTTTCTCGTAGCCTTTCACTTCGTCGAGCCAATCCGCGCCGACGGGCACGCCTTGCTTGAGGCAGTAATAATCCCAGACTGCACCGAACGGCAACGTCTTGGCTTCTTCCATCAGGGCGAGGCGCGAGGTGTAGTCGCCGTCGCGTTCGAGCTTCTTGTAGGTCGTGTAGGGTTCGAGCATTGCGATGCAGAGCGCGCGGATCATGTTGCGCGTGCCGATGGTCCACGCGGCGATGCGATTGATGCTCGCATCGAAGAAATCCAAGCCGATGTGGGTGCGAGCGAGATAATTTCCGCGCACGAGTTCCTGCGCGATGGCATTCAACTCATCGGTGAGCGTCACGACGTGATCGCTGTCCCAGCGCACACCGCGACTGACATGCAGGAGGATTTCCGGCACGAAGCACAGCACGGAGGAAACCTTGTCCGCCATGTTTTCGGTCGGGTGATAATGGCCGGCGTCGAGGCAGACGAGCGTCTGGTTCTTCACGGCGTAACCGAGATAGAACTCGTGCATCCCCACCGTGTAACTCTCCGCGCCGATGCCGAACAGCTTGCCTTCCACGGCGTCGAGATTGTGTTTCGGGTTCAACTTTTTCTGGAAGATGGCGTCGAGAGATTCCTCCAGCCGCTCGCGCGGGCCGCGACGATCTGCGGGCGTGTCTTTCATGCCGTCGGGAATCCAGACGTTGGTGACTGTGGGCGAACCTAGGGCTTTGCCCATCGCCGCGCCGATCTCGCGGCTGGCCTGGCAATGTTCAACCCAAAACTGGCGGATGCCTTTGTCTTGATGCGACAGCGTGAACCCGCTCGCGGACTTGGGATGCGAGAAGCACGTCGGATTGAAATCCAGCCCGATGCGCTGGGACTTGGCCCAATCAATCCAGTTTTTGAAATGCTTCGGTTGGATTTCGTTGCGATCCACTTTCTTCCCGCCGAACTCGCCGTAGAACGCGTGGAGGTTCAAGCGATGTTTGCCGGGAATCAGCGCGAGTGCTTGATCCAAGTCGGCACGGAGTTCATCGGGTGTGCGCGCTTTGCCGGGATAATTTCCCGTGGACACGATGCCGCCGGTGAGCGCACCACCGAAATTCTCGAATCCACCCACGTCATCGCCCTGCCAGCAGTGCAACGAGACGGGAACTTTGGCGAGTTGCTTGAGTATGGCGTCGGTGTTGACGCCGAGCGCGGCGTAGCGTTCGCGGGCGAGTTGGTAGGCGGCAGAAATTTGTTTCGTATTCACGAGGCAAAGCGTAGCCGGGTGCAGTCGGGTTTTTCGAGTCTTAAATCGCCGTGGAATGTGTAAACCGTCGCGCCGCATTGTTGGATTTCACGCTTTGGTGTGACGGGATTCGAGACGCGTTGCAATTCCTTCACCCATTCAGCCTGCGTGAGGGTGCGTCCGAAGCGCGCGAGCAGATGGACGTGGTCTTCCACGCCGAAGTGCAGCGGAGGCGGACGTTGGGCAAAACGGTTTTCAATTCGGGCAAAATATTTTCAAGGCTCGGCCAGCTTGGGGAAAGAAAACCAACTCGACGTTCACGGATCAAAGGGCTGAAAGCCCGAAAGAAAATAGCCCAGGGTAGCTCGTCACTGTCATTGAATTAAGGAATACATAATCAGAACACGAGTTTTCTGACGCGGCGTTGGAAGTGGTAGGAACGCGCGGGGGAGTTTTTCCTCCGTTCGACTTTGCGTCCGGG
>JAYUAV010000452.1:0-4295 GCA_043741175.1 Verrucomicrobiota bacterium | reverse complement strand
CACGAACGCAACAGGCACATGCGTGTGTCCGAAGAAACAAACGGACGTGTTCTGATAGGTGAAACTGGCTGCGGCGGCGAGCTTGTCGAACACGTAACCCCAGCGTTGCGGGCCGTCGAGCGTGGCGTGAACGATGGTGAAGTTCGTCACCATGCGCGAGTACTTGAGGTCGCGCAGCCACTGACGATCATCCTCGGTGAGTTGCGTACGCGTCCAATTGACGGCTTCAGCGGCAGCGGGATTGAACCCTTCGAGATGTTCGTCGCTGGAGCAGTATTCGTCGTGATTCCCCTTCACGCACGGCATGTTCATTGTGCGGACGATGTCGAGACACTCCTTGGGATTGGCGTTGTAGCCCACGACGTCGCCCAAGCAGGCGTAATGCGTCACCTGCTGTTTCTTGCAATCCTCAAGCACAACCTGGAGAGCTTCCAGATTGCCGTGGATGTCTGCGATGATGGCGAACTTCATTAAAAATTATTTCTCGATGGCGAATCCGCTGAACCCGCCCATGGCATCAGACCAAATGGCTTCTTCATTGCGGATGTTTGCGGCCAAGCCTGCTTCGTGGATGGACTCGCGGAAGGCTTCGAGTTCTTTTTTCTTTCCCTCGGCAGTCAATTCCACGCGGCCATCGGCAAGATTTCTCACCGCGCCAGTCACTTCATAACCCGCCGCCAGCGTGCGTACGGCATAGCGAAAGCCTACGCTCTGAACGCGACCCGAATACAGAACCTGCATTCGGAGTCGCTCGCTTGATGATAAACCCGGTTTCCCGGCAGCTTGTGCCATAACGAAATGAAGCCAAAGCATTAGCGGACTGGCAATGTTTTTCGCTCGCGAAGTGAGGCGAAAACAATTTATTGAAGCGTATTTAAGGAATTTCCTTAATGCGAACTCCGAAGTAGCGGCGGGCATTTTTGCCTACTGTCTGGAAAAGCCGACGCGGAATGTGTTGGGAACGTCTCCTCACTAATTCTTTCCCCCATTTCCAATTAGCGGCGGCTTTGAATTAGCGGGGTGATTCGGATTCCTGCGGAGGCTGGCGGTAGAGTAAGCCAGCATTGCGCCGAAGTAGCCGTGGCGAACGATGTCTTCCTCCCCATTCCCTCGGTCGCAGCACAGCTACTGCTGAGTTCGGGCTAAACATCCCGACGCTTTTGCGCGCGTCGCTTCGCTTCCAGCAAACGGCTCGTCGTCCCGGCGGGCGTTGCTTCTTCGGTAGGTTTCGTTTCGGCAGTAGGCGCGCTTTGGATCGGCGGCGCGCTGTCGTCTTCAGTCGCCAGCGGGAAGTCAGCCGTCTTTGCTTGCTCTTGCGGCTTGAATAAATCCTCGCGTCGTTCGCGCGGTTCTACGCCCGCTGAGGTTCTGGTTGTGCGCACTTCCTCGCGTCGCGCCAACAGTGTGTCGAGTGATTCATCCGCTTCAAGAGGCCGCACCTTGCCGCGCCAGAAGAACACGGTTCGCTTCGTCGTGGCCATCATCTTCTCCCACTGCTCGCGATCCATATCAATCCGCCGCACGCCCACATCCAGCACGAACAAAATGATCGCCAGCCTCACCAGCCATTCCCACAGATCGCGCGGCTGATGTGTCTTCACGCGGTCGTGCGTGAACGGATTATCCGTCGGCTTCGTGGGATCCAGCATCCGCCCGCCGCCAGATTCCGCGATGCGTTTCAACAGGTTCAAGTTTGGCTCGCTCGCCGCGAACTCCGGAGAAAAGTTCACGCTCGCACCCACAACTTGCCCCGCCACGGCCTGCCCGTTTTCCATCTGCATCAGGTTCACCAAATACCCGCCGACTTCCTTCGTCGGAAACTTCGCCTCGTAATGACCCGGCCCAGTTTGCTCCACGCGAACGACCGTGCGCTCACCTTTCGGACTGACGACCGTCGCCTGCAAGTTGAGGAAGTTCCGGTAATTCCCCTTCTCATCGAGCGCCTCCACGTTGATCACGCCCTCGCCTTTGTCCACGATCACCTCGCTCGTGAAATCCGCGTTCTCCAATCGTCGCAAACTCCACTGCGCGATCTGCGACCAGAATTGTTTGTAGCGCTCCCAACTCACCCAGTTTTTTCCCCACTTCGCTCGCGCGTCCGACGTGAATGCCACCGCGCGCCCCAATCCATACTGCCAATGCGCCAGCAGCGGATCGCCCTTGTCCGAGAACAACGGCGTCTCTGCGCGCGGCTTCACCGACGACGCGACGTAGCCGAGCAGTTGCGGATAATCCGCCGCGCCAAATCCGCGCGTGAGTTCGCTCGCGGCTTTCACTTGCGGCTTGAACGGTTCTTCGTAGATCGCCGACTTGAGGATGACGGAAGTTTCCTTGATGAAAATCTGCGGCAACATCGCGGGTGATGTGACGTTGTGAAATCTTCCCCGCCCTTGAGCCGCGATCTCCATCATCGTCTCCGGCCCGACGTGGCCCGCGATCAACACCGTGCTGACTGTGATGCGATCTTGAACCATCTGCGCCATCAACTCCGCCGTCGGCTTCGCTGGATCGCCATCGCTGAACACGATGACGTGTTTCAAACTCGCCTTGGATTTTTTCAGCGCCTTGTGAGCTTCCTCCAACACGCCCTGAAAACTTCCGAGATCGCCCTGATTCATTCCCGCGATGGTCTGACCCGCAGCTTTTTTGTTCCCAACTTTCTGCAACGGATAAGTCCACTCATCCGTTCCGTTCCACAGCACGACACCCAATTCATCATCCGGCCCGAGCGCGCCAAGCACGCCTTGCGCGCAGTCGCGCGCGACTTGATTGCCATTGGCAAACTCCATTCCGTGCATCACCAGCACCACCGCGCCCGGCGGCAAAACCTTTTTGCTGTCCAGTTCCATGCTCACCGGCAGCGTCGTCTCCAGCGGCGTGTTGCGATAACCTCCAGCCGCAAACGCGTTCTCACCGCCGACACAAACCAGACCCACGCCGAAATCCCGCACCGCCGCTTCGATCAAACTCATCGTGTCGCGACCGAGATCGCCCGCGCTGACATTGCTCAGAAAGATCGTGTCGTAACTGTCCATCTCCGCGAGCGATGTCGGCACACCCGTCACGCCAACAACCTTCACGTCCAATCGCGCCGAACGCAGTGCCGCCGCGAGCGTGTCGTCCAGACCAAGTTCGCCCGAGATCACCAACACGCGCGGATCACCCTTCACGCTCGCGAACGACATCGCGCGATTATTCTGCGGTAACAAATCGCCCACCGCATCCACGCGCACGTCGTAGTTGTAAAACCCCTGATCCGGCAACGTCTGCGGGAACGAGAAAAGATTCTTGCCCGCTTCGAGTTTTACCTTTTGCTCGCCGAGCGGAACATCGTTGCGGAACAAGCGCACTGTCGCCTCCTGCGCCTCGTCCGCTTGGATGAAAATCTTCACCTCGAATGGCTGTCCCTTCTTGAGCTTCGTCGGCACCTGCACCTTCTGCACAAACACATCGCTGCCGCGCGAAACGCCCAATGGCAACACGTCCACCGTCACCCCTTGCGATTTCGCGCTCGCCACGGCGGATATCGCGTCGCCGATGTTCTCGTTGCCGTCCGACATCAGGAGCAACCGCTTTTGTCCTGTCTCTGCAAACGCCGCCGTGCCCAACCGGATCGCCGACGCGAGATCAGACCGGGAGGTGTCCACGACCGCTTCAACCTTCTCCAGATCAATCGCCGCATTTGGCATCCGATCGATGCTCGCCTCCGTGCCGAAGATGATCACGCCCGCCTTGTCCACGGATTTTTTCTGCTCGGCCATTTTGTTGACGAGAGATTTCGCCGCGTCTTGCTGTGCCGACGGCACGCTATCCGAGCGATCCAGCACGAAAAACACGTTCATCCCCTCGACCGGCAACAACCATTGCAAACCCGCGATGGCTAGCACGAGCGCGAGACAAACCACCACGCGCAACGCCAGAGCTGTCCGTCGCCGCCACGGTGCGATCTGCACATCCGTCTTGAGCGTGAGCCAAACAATCCATGCCAGCGCGGGCAGCGCGAGCAACAGATAGAGTGGATGCGTGAATTGCATGTTAGCGTGGTGCGTGGTGCGTGGTGCGTGATTCCGAGATGCCTTCTATAGGTCGCATGAGTCCCATTCGTCCCATTCCCCTCACGAGTTTCACCACACGATGATTGAGCGCATCCGCCACGTAAAGATTTCCGCGCGCATCCAGCGCAATGGCCCACGGATTATTGAACCGCCCCGGCTCGCTTCCCGCGCCGCCGATGATTTCAACGGGCTGAAAGTTCGCATCAAACACCTGCACACGACTATTCCCAAACTCGCAGA
>JAYUAV010000451.1:0-2578 GCA_043741175.1 Verrucomicrobiota bacterium | reverse complement strand
CTGGATCTGCCACCTCTCCACGCTGTCGTGCGCCATGTTTTTCCGGCGTCGCCTGATCGAACCCGGCGGACATTTTTTCAACACGGACTACCGTTGCAGCGGCGACCGCGAGTGGATGATCCGCCTGATACGCGCCGGAATCCGGATGGCGGTGCTGGGAGAATTCACCTCCATCTTCACGCGCACTGGAGAGAACCTTGGCCGCGATGCAAAAGTCGCCGGGGAGAATTTGAAACTACAAGAATCCGCCCCAGCCTGGGTGCGTGCCGGAGCGCCGCTCTGGATACTGCATCACCGGTTGCGCCGCTGGATGGCCGGAGCGTATTCGCAGAAGCCGTTCGAGTTTTCCGTCTTCACCCCCGGCAGCCCCGGCCAACGAATCGTGCGCCGCGTGGAAAAGCCGGAGTTCCGCCAGAACTGGTGAGGCCAAGCGGAAAAATTTGAAATCTGGAATGCTGAAAGAAGCACCCGCATCGAAACCCGACTTCAACTCAAGCAGTCTTGAGGCGTGGCAATCGTGAGCGGGTCGCCGCGACCCGCCCGCGAAAGTTTTCGGAGTTGATTACAAACCTTCCAACGACCGGCTCACGGTCGCGCTGCGGCCGGAAGCAGGGCCAATACAAAATCATAAATGGCCTTGGCGTGTTGCAACGCCTCGTTGGATTCGACCGGGAGCGGTTCAACGGCGAACGTGGCGTTGGGATAACGAAACCGCGTGGCGTAGGGAGTCAAAGAATCGGCGGCATCCGTCAACTCGCTGAACGTGGAATCAATTTCACACGCGAGATCAACGAGCACTTCGATGTCGTGGGTTTTCTCGTAAGGTTTGCCGTGATGAACGAGGAACGATTTGACGGCCTTCTCCGCCGCCTGCTGGCAGTGATAAACGGCGATGTCATAAAATGGCGGTTCGCCAGTCGCCGCGCGGCGGGCGGTTTCCAAGTCGCGCCACGCCTTGACCATCCATGCCTTCGCTTCGGAAACGGGCGCGTCAGCCATAGAGCCTCCGCCCCCGGCTCAAGATGGTGTTTTCAAGCGAGGTCTTGAGTTCCTTGACGCGATCCACTTCCTGCCGCGTTTCCACCAACACATCCTTGGGCATTCGCAGTCCGCGCAGACAACGATGCGCGCGTTGCGAGCGGTGGATGGGTGTTTCGTCGCTGTGCGGCACGACAACAAGAAGGTCAACATCGCTGTCGTCATGCGGGTGGCCCCATGCGTGCGAGCCGAACAGCCAGATTTGATCCGGCTGAAATTCCGCCACCAGCCTTTGCGTCGCCGTCTGAAGCAAACTGTCGTCGAGCGTTTTCACGGTTTCGTTCTAGCATGGGGCACTGACCATTGGAAGCTCTTGTCTGCCGGGGTGAATCGCATCGCGAGCCTCCTCCAGCGGCACCGACCCGCCGTCGAACCGTTGCTCCAGCGCTTGCAGTCTCACTTGGAAGCGAGCGACCTGCATGAACTCCGGGGCATCGTCCGCGACATCGGGGCGCGCATCGCCCGGTTCGAGCAACTCAAGAAGCTTTGAACTTTGAACAATTGCACCCGTTCTTCATGAATTGTTGACGGTTCACCAAATGACCCGCACCGGATACGCTTTGAATTCGGAATCTTTGCTGACGATGTCCCAGCCTTCATGTCTGGCCTGGGCAATCAACATTCGGTCGAACGGATCGTGGTGATGAAACGGAAGGCCGGACAATTCCAGCACATGCGCGGGGTGCAAGGAAAGGATTTGCAGCCCGTTGACCTTGGCCTGCTCGCGAAGAATGTCCGCCAGCGATCCGCGCAAAGTCAATTTGCCGAGTTGCATCTTGATCTGGATTTCCCAAAGCGAAACCGCGCTCAACCACAGCGCGTTCGCGCTGTCGGAGCAGGCCTGCGCGGCGGCGGGAGAAAGTTTCTGTCGTTCGCCGTCAAGCCAGATGAACGCGTGGGCGTCGAGCAACAGGTTCATCAAGCCTCAGTGCCCAGCCAGAACGAATCCGGCAGTGGCGCGTCGAAATCATCCGCCATCGTCCAACGGCCCGCGTGCAAGCCGAGCACCCGCCGCCCGGGCGACGGCTCGCCCACGGGCACGAGGCGCGCCTTGCCTGTTTGCGGATCATGGATGATGACCTCGTGGCCGGCCCGTGCCAGTTCCAGCAGTTGCAACAACTGCCCTTGCGCTTCTTGGATAGTCAAGGTTGTGCTCACGTCGTCAGCTTAAACGCCCTGCACGGGAGAGGCAAGCAGGCAGGGCTGCTCGACTCTCAACTTGCTGGCCATGACGGGTGAGTGGCCGATTTCAGCATTTCAGTTTTCAGCTTTTCCGTGTGTCGCCACATCCAGCCGCGCGATGAGGAACGCCTTCAACTCGCCCGCCACCTTGCCGCCGAAACCGGACACCTCGGCGATCTGCTCCACCGTCGCCAGCCGCAGCCGCTGGATGGAGCCGAACTTTTTCAGCAACGCCGCCTTCCGCGTATCGCCGATGCCGGGAAATTCATCGAGCAAGCTCTCGGAGATTTTCTTGATGCGAAGTTGCGCGTTGTAGCTGTTGGCCACGCGATGTGACTCGTCGCGGATGCGTTGCAGC
>JAYUAV010000450.1:0-6735 GCA_043741175.1 Verrucomicrobiota bacterium | reverse complement strand
GTTTGTCTGTGGCCGCGAGAAAATCGAATTGCTGGCTCATAATTATTTTACCTTGATCGAGACCATTGGCGTCGCGTTTCCGTTTCCGCTGTGGTTGCCGATTGATTCAATGATTCCTTTCATGCGCAGGGATCCGACGTTGCTTGTCATTTCGCCACGGGCCTTGCGCATGTTGTCAATGCCGCGTGTGACGACGCCGCGTTTGGAGCAGAAGAGCAGGGCGGTCTCTTCCGTGATCGTGCCGTCTTGATAGGCTTCGAGCGCAGCCTGATCAAATGTCTTCCATCCGAACGCGTAGCTGGCCTCGATGATTTCGTAAAAGCTTTTCCCTTCGCTCTCGCCCATTCGGACGGTTTCCTGGATGCGGAGGTTTGACCCCATGATCTCCAAAAGAGGGTGGCGACCACCTCCGACTTTTGGGACGAGACGTTGACCGACGATCCAGCGCAAGGAATCTGCGAGGCGTGCGCGAATCTGCTCCTGCTCCTCGGGATCAAACATACCGAGGATACGATTGATGGTCTGGCCAGCGTCAATCGTGTGAAGCGTGCTCAACACGAGATGGCCGGTTTCGGCTGCGCTCAATGCGATGCTGACGGTTTCACGGTCACGCATTTCACCGACGAGGATGATTTTTGGGGCTTGCCGCAATGCAGCGCGAAGACCACCTGAAAAGTTATCAAAGTCCGTGCCTTGTTCGCGTTGATTGAAGGTGGCGCGGACGTTCGGATAAACGAATTCGACCGGGTCTTCAAGTGTGACGATGTGAACGGCTTTGGTGAGGTTGACCTCGTTCAAGATGGCGGCAAGCGTGGTGGATTTTCCTGAACCTGTCGCGCCTGTGACGAGCACGAGTCCTGTTTTCTCCTTCGGGATCTGCGTTAGGATGTCAGGGTGCTTGAGTGTGGCCAGTGTCGGAATCTGCGTGTTGAGTTTGCGGCAGACGATGGAGTAATGGCCGCGTTGCGCGAAGACGTTGACGCGGAAACGGGCGCGGTCGCCGAGTTGATAGGAAGTGTCGCATGAACCTTTGCGCATCAAATCGTGGAGATGCCATTGGTTTTCGCCAACGAGATTGAGCGCGATAGCTTCGGTCTGATAGGGCGTCAGCTTTTCAATCGGCGGATCAAGTGTGACGGGTTTGAGTTCGCCATAGGCTTCGACCTGAAGTGGCCGATCTACGGTGAACAGAAGGTCTGACACCTCAGGCTGGGAATCCAGCATGGTGTTCAGGATGTGATCCAATTCCGGGCGTCGCATCATAAAATATAAAGCTTAGACCGATTCATCGTCTTCCGGAGGGTGTGCAAGGAATCCTCGGAATTTGCGCTTCTCGAGACATTTTTCGTAAGCCTCTTCGGGCGAGATACGCTTCATTTGCAAATGTTGCATGATCGCGTCGTCGAGCGGCTGGTTGCCAGCCCTCTTGCCGACTTGGATCATGCCGGGAATCTGGTGCGTCTTGGCTTCTCGGACGAGGTTCGCAATGGCGGTGTTGAACACGAGGATTTCCAGAGCAGCCACGCGGCCTTTCTTGTCAATGCGTTTGAAGAGATTTTGAGCAACGATGCCCTTCAACGATTCAGAAAGTGTCGCGCGAATCTTGTTCTGCTGGTCAGCGGGGAAAACGTCAATGATACGATCCACGGTCTTGGCGGCACTTGGCGTGTGAAGCGTGCCGAAGACCAAGTGACCTGTGTTAGCGGCCATGATCGCGAGTTCGATGGTTTCGAGATCGCGCAACTCACCGATGAGAACGATGTCTGGGTCTTCGCGCAATGCGCCTTTCAAACCGGAAGCGAACCCTTTGGTGTGCAGGCCGACTTCGCGCTGGTTGATGAGACAATTCTTGCTCTCGTGAACGAATTCGATGGGGTCTTCCATCGTGATGATATGATCGCGACGGTTCTTGTTCGCGTAGTCAACCATTGCGGCGAGCGTGGTGGATTTACCCGAACCGGTCGGGCCGGTGACGACGACAAGCCCCTTGTGGAGCATGGCGAATTTTTTGAGTACGGGCGGAAGGGGCGCGTCTAGCTTTTCAAAATCTTCAAACGAGAGAACGCGGCTGGGAATCTGGCGGAACACGGCTGCGACGCCGTTTTTTTGATTGAAGAAGTTAGCGCGGAAGCGGGAGATGTTCGGGATTTCGTAACCGAAGTCCACGTCGCCTGTTTCTTCAAAGACTTTGATCTTGTACTCAGGCGCGATCTCGTAGATCATGGACTTGAGCGCGTCGCTATCAATGGGTGGATGCTCCACGCGGTGGAGTTCACCATTGATGCGCAACATGGGGTTGTTGCCTGCCGAGAGATGCAAGTCGGAGGCTTTTTGTTCAAACATCAGGTTGAAAAAGGCGTCTATTTTAGCCATATAATCTTTACGATTGTGTCGTTGTTTAGCTAAATCCGCACCACACACCGGGATGACCCGTAAATGAGTGAATTGGCCGACATAATTAAAGTGGAGATAGCTGTGCGGGGAGCAATCCCCTTCGCGCGGTTCATGGAATTGGCGTTGTATTGTCCTGATTATGGATATTACGAGCGGGAAAGTGTGACGATTGGGAGGCGGGGAGATTTCTATACGAGCGTGAGTGTGGGGTCGTTGTTTGGCAAGTTGCTGGCGTTTCAATTTGCGGAGTGGTTGGAGAAAATTCCGGGCGACAGAGTTGAAATCTATGAAGCCGGAGCGCATGACGGGAAACTGGCGTTGGATATTCTGCGATGGCTCAGGAAGTTTCGCCCGGAGTCATTTGAGAGATTGAATTACTGCATCCTTGATCCTTCAGCGCGTCGGCGGGCGTGGCAGAAAAAGACGCTGGCTGATTTTGGTGACAAAATATTTTGGCTGGAGATGGATTCGCTCCGTCAAAAAACTTCTGTGTCTGGAGTGGTTTTTGCCAACGAGTTGTTGGACGCGATGCCAGTGCATCGGCTGGGCTGGGATGCGAAGAAGCGTGAATGGTTTGAGTGGGGAGTGGCGATGGCTGCGGAGGGTTTTGGTTGGGTGAAGATGCCGAAGTTGGTCGGCGCAACGAAACTTGATTCATTGCCATCTGAGTTGCTGGAAGTCTTGCCGGATGGTTTTACGACTGAGATTTGTCCGGCAGCGGAAGATTGGTGGTCCAGCGCGGCGCAGTCTGTGAAAGCGGGGAAGCTGATGACGTTGGACTATGGATCACACAACGAAGGAGGGCTTTCGCCCAGTCATCCGCACGGAACTGTTCGCGCATACCTCCGTCACAAACTCTGCGATGACATTCTGGCGAACGTGGGAGAGCAGGACATCACCGCGAACGTGGACTTTCAGGCGATTCAACGAGTTGGCGAAGCGATGGGGTTGCGAACAGAAACATTCACGAGTCAGTTGCAATTTCTTGTGGGAATCGCAGGAAGTTTGGTTTCAAGCATTGCCAGCACAGGTGAGTGGTCGCCACAAAAGAGTCGCGAACTTCAGACGCTGATTCATCCAGAACACCTAGGCCGGGCATTTAGAGTGCTGGTTCAAACCCGCTGACATGCGGAGCTTACGGATGCAAGTCGGGCAAAGCGCGCCACCAAATGGCTTGCTTCATTCACAACTGACGGCATTTTGAGGCGCGTTTTCAGGCAAAATTAAAACATGAAGGGAATCATTCTAGCAGGCGGAGCTGGTTCAAGGCTTTATCCGTTGACACTCGTGGCGAGCAAACAACTCCAGCCGGTGTACGACAAACCTATGGTTTACTATCCGCTCACGACACTTGTCGAAGGCGGCATTCGTGAACTGTGTCTCATCTCCACGCCGCACGATCTGCCGCGCTTTAAGCAATTGCTTGGCGATGGTTCGCGCTTTGGGCTGACGATTGATTATCGCGAGCAGGAAAAACCGGCGGGCATCGCGCAAGCGTTTCTGATCGCAGAGTCGTTCATCGGCAAGGACAACGTGACGTTGATCCTCGGCGACAATATTTTTTACGGCGGCGATGCGTTTGGTCGCGCGTTCTCTGAATTCAAAGGTGGCGCGACAATTTTTGGTTATCATGTCAATGATCCTGAGCGTTACGGCGTGGTGGAGTTTGACGCGCAAGGTCAGGCGATCTCCATTGAGGAAAAGCCCAAGCAGCCCAAGAGCAATTACGCCGTCCCCGGTCTCTACATTTACGACAACGAGGTGTTGAACATCGTCAAAAACCAGAAGCCATCGGCGCGCGGTGAACTTGAAATCACGGACGTGAACGTCACATATCTCAAGCGCGGCAAGTTGCGCGTCTCGCGTCTTCCGCGCGGGTTCGCGTGGTTGGATGCGGGCACGAGCAGCAGCTTGCATGAGGCGAGCGCGTATGTGCAGACGATTGAGAAGCGCGCAGGGGTGAAGATTGGTTGCCCGGAGGAAGCGGCGTTTCGCGCAGGATTTCTGACGCTGGCGCAACTTACTGAATTGACCGGCAAGATGCCGAATTGCGAATATCGAGAATACCTCGCCTCAGTTGTGGCTGAAGCAAACCGACTCAAAAACGAAAAATGATACTTCTTCTTGGCGGCACGGGTTACATCGGGCAGGCATTCGCGGCGGAACTCCAGCGGCGCAACAAGCCCTTCATCTCGCTCTCGCGACGTGAAGTGGATTACACGCGCTTTGATCTGCTGCTGAGTTTTCTGAAATCGCGCAAGCCGGAGTTCGTCGTCAATGC
This sequence comes from Verrucomicrobiota bacterium, assembly GCA_043741175.1. Lineage (GTDB taxonomy): Bacteria > Verrucomicrobiota > Verrucomicrobiia > Limisphaerales > JADLHS01 > JADLHS01. The sequence continues at coordinate 2,060 of JAYUAV010000450.1, read as the reverse complement.
TGCGGGCTACACAGGCAAGCCGAATGTGGATGCGTGTGAAGTTGCCAAAGCCGACACGCTGATCGGAAACGCGATGTTGCCGCAAACCATCGCTCATGCTTGTGCTGCGATGAACATCCCGTGGGGGCACGTTTCGTCCGGTTGCATTTACTCTGGAGCGAAGGTGAAAGTCGGTGGACAAGTTCGCACCGAGAAGGATATGACCAAGCCGGAGATGCGGGAGTTGGTGGCGAAGTCGCCGGAGAATGTTTTGGGTTTCACCGAGACGGATACACCGAACTTTTCTTTCCGCGACATGCCTTGCAGTTTTTACAGCGGCACGAAAGCGTTGGGCGAAGAGGCGATGGCGGGTGTCGGGCAGAGTTACGTGTGGCGGTTGCGGATTCCGTTCGATGAGCAGGACAGCATCCGCAATTATCTGAGCAAGGTGCAGCGTTACTCGAAGGCGTATGACAATGTGAACTCGATTTCGCACCGTGGTGATTACGCGAGGGCCTGTCTGGATTTGTGGGAGATGCGCGGGGCTTACGGAACTTACAATGTCACGAACCCTGATTTCATCTCCACGCGGGAAGTCGTCGGGATGATCGAGAAAATCTTGAAACCCAATCGCAAGTTCGAGTTCTGGGAAAGTGACGAAGAGTTTTACAAAGTCGCCGCCAAGACCCCGCGCTCGAATTGCGTGATGGACATAACGAAGCTGCTGTCGGCAGGTGTGAAGATTCGTCCGGTCAGAGAAGCGGTGGAGTCTTCATTGAGAAACTGGAAACCGGAAAATATTTAACTGGAAATTTACTGTGAACCTACTTGTCACCGGCGGCGCCGGATTCATCGGATCGAATCTGATTCAGCACATTATTGAAAAACCCGAGATCAAGAAGCTCATCAATCTGGATTGCCTAACTTATGCCGGGCATCCCGCGAATCTTGAAACGGTTTCCAGGAATCCGAAATACGTTTTTGAGAAAGTGGATTTGCGTGATAAGGCGGCGGTGATCCGCGTCGTGGAACAGCACGGCATCACGCATGTCATGCACCTAGCGGCGGAATCGCATGTGGATCGCTCCATCACCGGGCCGGGCGATTTCATCAGCACGAACATCGTGGGCACGTTCAATTTGCTCGAAGCGTGCCGCGCGTTCTGGGCGGGTAAGTTTGATGATAAACGTTTTCATCATGTCTCCACCGATGAAGTCTATGGCTCGCTCGGCGCGACTGGTTATTTCACCGAGACGACTCCTTACGCGCCCAACTCACCTTACTCGGCAAGCAAAGCGTCCAGCGACATGATCGTTCGCGCGTATCACCACACGTACGGATTGAACACGGTCATCACCAATTGCTCGAACAATTACGGGCCGTTCCAGTTCCCGGAGAAATTGATTCCCGTGGTGATCCAGAATTGTCTCTCGCGGAAAAACATTCCCGTCTATGGCGACGGCATGAATGTGCGTGACTGGCTTTACGTGCGTGATCACGCTGAAGCGTTATGGCTGGTTTTGAATCGCGGCAAGACCGCCGAGACTTACAATATCGGCGGACACAATGAGTGGGCGAACATCAACATCGTAAAACTCATCTGCGATCTGGTTGATGAACTTGCGCCTCAACTCGGCGGCAACACGCAAAAGCTGATCACCTACGTGAAGGATCGTCTTGGTCATGATCGTCGGTATGCGATTGATGCCAGCAAACTTCAAAATGAGTTGGGTTGGGTTCCTGCCTACACGTTTGAAAAGGGCATCCGCGAAACGGTGCGTTGGTATCTTGACAACCAGGCATGGGTTAAAACGGTTTTGGCAACGCCCGCGCACTAAAGCCAAAAGATTGGGATTACGACATGATTGGAACACCGAATGATATATGTGCCAACAACCCTTTTTTATTTTTTGGAGTTCGGTGTTGGAGTTCTGACTTGCGATAAGTAGAGGAACGCGCTTCACTACGTTGCGCTGGAGAGGTGGCCGAGTGGCTGAAGGCGCTGGTTTGCTAAATCGGTATACCCCTTAAAAGGTATCGGGGGTTCGAATCCCCCTCTCTCCGCCACTTTTTGCTTCTGG
>JAYUAV010000449.1:0-4828 GCA_043741175.1 Verrucomicrobiota bacterium | reverse complement strand
GCGGCCTTCAGGCCGCTTCAACGCCCGAGTGGCAGTGGATGAAATGCTTGGCCTGCGTGCTTTCGGACGGTGAAGCGGCGTAAACGCCGCGCTCCGAGTTGGATTGGTGTCGGGGGCAGTGTCAAGATGCGCCCTGTGAAATATGATCGCTGATTTTTACATTTAACGGAACACCACCGGCTTGTATCTTTGCCGTGCTTGAAGAAGATCAGCAAACCTCAAATCCCGCGCAAGACGGTGTATCGTCTCTCCACCTATCTGCGCTGTCTCGCTCCGTTGAAAGACAAACAGATCAAGACCGTTTCGAGCGACGCGCTCGCGAAGGTAGCCGGAGTGAAACCCACGCAACTCCGCAAAGACCTCGCTTACTTCGGCACGTTCGGCACGCGCGGGTTGGGATACGATGTCGTTGAGCTTTCCCGCCGCATCTCGGATGAACTCGGCACTTCGAGTCTGCAACCGGTCATCCTTGTCGGTCTCGGCAATCTAGGCATGGCGTTGTTGTCGTATCGTGGATTTGAGAAGGAAGGCTTCGAGATCCTCGCGGCGTTCGATGCGGAGCCGAATCGTCGTCGCGATAAACAGATCAAGCAGCCGTTGCTTGGCATGGATAAGCTACGTGAGTTCATCCGCACCAATCTGGTGAAGATGGCGATCCTCGCCGTGCCCGCCGAGGCCGCGCAGGAAGTGGCGAACACTCTCGTTCATTGTGGAATCGTAGGCATCCTGAATTTTTCACCCATCGTGCTGCATGTGCCGGAGGACGTGATGGTCAACAACGTGAACCTCGCCATCGAACTGGAGAATCTCAGTTATTTCATCCAAGAATGAACGTTGCCGGATCAATCGCGTAAATGACATCGTCATGAGAATCAAATTCAGTTCACTGATGGGAAAATTATTTCCCGTCACCATCCTTGTGGTGTTGCTGTGTGTGCTCTCCGGCTGCATAACGGCGGGGGAGAATCTGGATCGCTCGGCGGTCGCCACATTGCAGCAAGGCCAGACTCGGGACGAGGTGCAGAAGGTTTTTGGCTCGCCCAAACGAACAGAGATCAACGCGAGTGGTAAGCGATTGGATCATTATCAGGTCACGTTCGTGCGTGGAACGACAGCGCCGCTTCGCGCGTTTGTCATTCGGACATTGGACGTGTTGTATGACGATGCAGGGCGTGCGGAGCGATTCAAACATCATGTTGGTGAATTGCCGATACGCATCACGCAGATGGGTTGGGAAGCAGGAGTGGAATTGAATGAAGCAAACATCCGCGAGATTCAACGCGAGGTTCACGGACGACCACAAATGGAAGCTATGTTCGGCCCGCCGACCATCGAAGGATTAGCTCACAACGGAGAAGACATGGTGAGTTGGTATTTCATCACGGGCAACCGACGCGCTTACATGAGCGGACATGAGTTGATGGTGATCTTGGATTCCAGTGATCGCGTGAAGGATTATTTGTTCCGCAAGATTCAGCGGTGATCTCCAACAAACTTCCGCCACCGACAAACCTCTTGAGTTAAGCTGCTCGCAAGTTACGATGGCATCGCTCCCGCACCGCCAACCTGTGCAGGACAAAAGTTGTAACATGCGTGCCTCATCAATTCTCGCAACGATCTGCTGGCTCTGCCTAGTGATCAATTCTTTCTCCGCTACCATCACCAACACCGCCGCCACGCTGAACGGCTCGGTGAATCCCGGCGGGATTTCGACAACCGCGTGGTTTGAGTGGGGGCTTGGTTCACGCTTTGATCAGGTGACGCCGCCTGTGCCGCTTGGCAGCGGCAGCAATGCGGTCGCTTTTACGAACACACTTCTTGGACTTTCTCCCGGACTCGCTTGCAACTTCCGCGTCGTAGCAAGCAACAACCTCGGCACGATCACGCGCGGCGTTTCAAGCGCGCTACTCGCTCCAGTGTTCATTCTCACCGGCGCGAATCCCCTCACCAACATCTGGGGCACGGCGTATGTCGAACCGGGCGCGACGGCGACTGGTTTCCCCGTGAGTCTTGTTGCGGGCCGCGCGCATACGGCGGCGTTGAGAGCGGGCAACATCATCACGGCGTGGGGCGATAATTCGCTCAAGCAAACCAACTCGCCCGCCATCGCAACCAACCTCATCGCCATCGCCGCCGGTCAAAATCATGTCGTGGCCGTGCGGGCGAATGGCACAGTCGTGGCGTGGGGCGAAAATACTTCCGGCCAGACCAACGTGATCTCGGCAGCCACGAATGTCGTCGCGGTCGCAGCGGGTGAATCGTTCTGCCTCGCGCTCCGCACCAACGGCACAGTCATCGGCTGGGGCGATAACTTTTTTGGCCAGACGAATGCCCCGGCAGCAACGACGAACATCTCTGCCATCGCCGCTGGCCAACGGCATTGTCTCGCACTGCGAAACACCGGCACGATCATCGCGTGGGGTTACAACGGATTCGGCCAGACGAATGTGCCCGCCACTGCGACCAGCGTGAAAGCCATCGCTGCCGGATCAGGCCATAGCCTCGCGTTGAGAGCCGACGGTTCGGTGTTGGTGTGGGGGTTGAACTCCTATTTCCAAACGAACCTTCCGCCGACCGTCACGAATGTCGTCGCCGTCGCCGCTGGGTTTTATCACAGCCTCGCGTTGCGGGCGGATGGAACAGTCGTCGCATGGGGCGCGGGCACAAACAACACCGGAGCGACACCGCACTTCGGGCAAAGCGTTGTGCCATCAAGCGCGACGAACGTGATCGCGATTGCGGCAGGTTATTATCACAGCATCGGGATGCGGGCAGATGGTTCGATCATCACTTGGGGTGCTGGCAAGACGAACACCGGAAGTTTTCCGAACTTCGGCCAGGCGATTGTGCCGTTGGGCTTGGAAGCAATCTCACCAACGCTATTCGTGAGCGGCACGGTGAACACAAATCTCACAGGCAGCTATCCGATCAACTACACCGTCACGAATGCGTTCGGCGGAGTGGGCACGGCGTCGCGTACTGTGTTCGTCACTACGCCACCGCCGCCGCCTGCGCTAACCTCTTCGATGACGCTGCCCGGAGGTTTGTTCCAATTCAACTTCACCAATGCCACGCCGATCAACTTTACGGTGCTGGTTTCGACAAATGTGGCATTGCCATCGAGCAATTGGACATTACTCGGCACGGCCACGGTGATTTCTCCCGGCGTGTATCAATTCACCGACACGCAGGCGACAAACTTCCCGCACCGCTTCTATCAAGTAAGATCGCCGTAATCTTATCCGAAGAAATGTAGATGGAGACGCCCCGGAGAAACGCTGAGACGCAAAGGACGCAGAGTGGAAAGGATTGCGGCCAATACACCATTCGGTGAACGATCATTCTGAGTGAAAACCTTTGCGTCTCTCTGCGTTTCTCCCGCCCTTGCTCGTCTGCATCGTTCCGGCTTAACTACGACCGTCGGGCTTGGCTTTATCGAGACTGCTTAACTGCGGCATAACTTGGATTTAATAATTCCCCCCGACCAAAATTTTCTCAAAAAAATCTTGTGAAGTATTTCACGACCGGGCAATCTGCGCGTCCTTTCGTCGCCCGGTAACGGCCTGAATCCAGGCCGCTGCGCGACGGGGTTTCAGATTTTTTCGATGCGATTGCTTAAAATCATTTTGGCGTCCGTTCTATTCGTGGCTCTGCCGACGATGTTCGTCCAAGCAGCCACGGAACATATTGCTTCCACAGTGGAAAATACCACCCACGCGGTTGCCACCGAAGCTGGTGCGGTTGCGGAGCACGCCGCCCACCACGAAGAGCTTCCGCTCTATGCGGTGGAGATCGGTCACATCGGCAAGTTTCCCATCACCAATTCTATGTTGGTGACGTGGTTGGTCGCGGCAGTGATCCTTGTCTTTGCCCGCATCGCCACAGCGAAACTCAAGGATGTGCCGTCGGGTGCGCAGAACTTCTGGGAGTGGCTGGTGGAAAGTCTCTACGGATTTTTGGAAGACATCATCGGACACGACTTGGTCAAAAAGACGTTTTGGTTCTTTGCCACGATTTTCATCTTCATTCTGTTCACGAACTGGGCGGGTTTGATTCCTGGAGTCGGCACGGTGGGTTGGGGGCATAAGGGTGAACACGGCTTTGAACTGACCGAACCTTTCTTTCGTGGTGCGAATGCCGACCTCAACATGACGTTCGCCATGTCCATGATTTTCTTCGCGTGCTGGATCGTGTGGGCGTTCCAGGCGAACGGCGCAAAGGGTTTCGTGCTCCACATCTTCGGTCCGAAGGGCGATACGCAGGGCTTCATGAAGCTGATGATGATCGTTGTTTTCCTTGTTGTTGGCGTCTTGGAGGTGGTTTCGATTGCGTTCCGTCCGGTGTCGTTGAGCTTCCGTCTATTCGGCAATGTTTATGCGGGTGAAAACATGCTCGAAGCCATGAGCAATCTCGTTCCTAGCTTGAGCTGGCTGATCCCGATTCCTTTTTACTTTCTCGAAGTTCTCGTCGGTTTGGTGCAGGCGCTGGTGTTCATGTTGCTGACGGCAGTGTTCACGCTGTTGATCTGCCAGCACGAAGAAGGTCACGAACACGCGCATCATTGATTTAAGAATTTCGCTGCTTTGACCGTGTTCAATCGCGGGGGGCGGCGGGAAAAACGAAAGACAAAAATATGACAGGTAATATTCACATCGGTCTGGCAGCGCTCGGCGCGGCCATTGGTGTCGGTCTGATCGGCATGAAGGCTTCGGAGGCGGTCGGGCGCAATCCCGGCGCGGCCACGAAGATTCTCGTGCAAGCGATCTTGAGCACCGCCTTCGCGGAAGGCATCGTGTTCTTCGCCATCTATCTGGCGAAAGGCCAATAA
>JAYUAV010000448.1:0-6503 GCA_043741175.1 Verrucomicrobiota bacterium | reverse complement strand
GAGGACGCGAAGTATGCCGCGCATCGCAAAGATCAGGTCGGCACCGGCGAACGCAGCGAAAAGATCCGCACCTACAATTTTCCGCAAAACCGCGTCACCGATCATCGCATCGAGGTCACGCTCTACAATCTGTCGAACTTCGTGAACGGTGAACTGGACGAGTTGATTGAGCCGCTCATGACGAATGAGATGGAAGAAAAACTAAAGGCACTGGGCGAATGAAACGACTTTGCGTCTTTTGCGGTTCGTCATATGGAAATTCGCCCGCGTTCATAGCGGCAGCGCGTGAGTTGGGTGAAGCAATCGCCACACGCGGCATCGAACTCGTCTATGGCGGAGCGCGCGTCGGCTTGATGAATGAAGTGGCGGATGCCGCGCTTACTAAAGGCGGGAAAGTCATCGGAGTGTTGCCGCGCTTCATGAGCCAGAAAGAACTCGCGCATGAATCACTGACTGAATTGCACCTCGTGGACACGATGCATCAGCGCAAGCAACTCATGGCGGAATTGTCGGATGGATTTGTCGCGTTGCCAGGCGGTTTCGGCACGTTTGAGGAAATCTTTGAAGCGATGACGTGGTCGCAATTACACCTGCATCGTAGCCCGTGCGCCTTGTTCAACGTGGCTGGCTATTACGACAAGCTGGTTGAATTTCTGGATGTCTCCGTGGCATCGGGCTTCGTCCGTCAGGATTTGCGCGACTCGCTGATCGTGGCGAACAACGTGAAAGATTTGTTTGAAGGCTTTGCGAATTATCGCCCAGCGCAAAGCGAGAAGTGGATTCCCAAGAACATTTTGAAATCATGATTGAACCTAGAGGATTGGTATTTGACTGCGACGGAACGCTGGCCAACACCATGCCGCTGCACTGGCGCGCGTGGAGTTTGATCACGCAACGCCATAACCTGCATTTTCCCGAAGACCGCTTCTATTCACTCGGCGGCGTGCCGTCACGCGACATCCTCAAGATGCTTGCCGAGGAACAGGGACGTTCGTTCGATCACATCGCTGTGGCCCACGAGAAGGAAGAACTTTATCTGCCGCTGATGGCAGAAGTGGAGCCGATCCATGCCGTGGTGGAGATCGCAAAAGCAAATCACGGTAAAATCCCGATGGCGGTCGCGTCAGGCGGCACGCAGAAAATTATCTGCCAAGTGTTAGAGCATCTGAAAATCCGGCATCTGTTTGATGCTGTCGTGACGAGTGAGATGGTGAAGAACCAGAAACCTGCGCCTGATATTTTCATCGAAGCTGCACGGCTCATCGGCGTTGACCCGAAGTTCTGTCGTGGTTACGAAGATACCGATCTCGGCATGACGGCGATTCGCGCAGCGGGCATGGATGCCGTGGATGTGCGACAATGGCATAACACCCAGCCGAAGCCGACGGCGTGAGCAAGCGGTTTTGTCCGCCTTATCCCCGCGTCAGCACATGCCACTTGGGACGTTTCCAACTGGCGCGAAAATCTTCGAGCGTGGATTCCTTCGCTCTTTTCGCTCGCTCGCTTCCATCGAGAAACTTCACGAGATCGAACTGCTGTTTGCCCGTGACAAATTGATCGTCGTACTGCTTCACGAACTCGTTCGCGGGCGCGACCTTTCGCCCAAGCATCTCCACGGTGGGAAGCGTCAATCCGGTAAAACCATTCGCTGGTTCGTAGGCTTTGTAGATCAACTCCGTGCAAACCAGCTCTGCATCCGTGGCGAAATCAAAATTGAAATCATACGGCCTGCCTGAGTAATGGAACGCGCGCAAGATGGCCTGAGCTTTTTCAGTCTTGGAAAGTTTTGGACGCAATACCGCCAGCGCATCGCAGTCCGCCGAATGTTCCAGCGTAGTGAATGACACACCTTCACTCATGGCTTCGATGACGCGCGGGATGTGTTCGTGTTCCTGCGACTTGTTGCTCGTTTGCCACGCGGCTACGTAGCGTGATTTCAACAACGCATTGAAGTCGCCGGTGGCTTCACCTTGTTTTCGCACCCACGTTTGCACTTCCGCGTCCGTAAAGAATGCGCTCCGCTCCGCTTCCGTGCCGATGTAAAGCGCGGCGTGCGGCCAATAGCCAGGCAGTCCGACATTGGACAGGTACCAATCACGCCGCTCCAACATCACATCACCTGGTTGAAGATTTGTTTTCAACGATTCAATCTGCGCGTCAGAGATCAGCGACTTGCCGACGCGATACACTTTCGTGTCGCCCATCCACTCGGAAACGCCGGTCTGAATCGGCAACCAAGCCGTATCCGCGCCGCGTTTCAAAACATTCAGTGCATTCTTTACCGTCAACAACTCCGCCCTGCCCCGCCCTGCTTTCCAAATGTATTCGGCATCTGTCCTTATCATTTCGCGCAACTTCTGCTGCCGTCCGCTGGTAAATGTTTTGAACGTCACTTCGCTCGCAGCGAACTCGGTGGCGATGCGGGCATTGAGATTCTGAAATTTCAATTTCGCGTAAGTCCCAGCGGGCAACCCAAGCTCCGGCACGGCATCGTTGAGAACTTTTTCCAGTTCAGGATTCAACTCCGCTGCACGAATGAACTCCAGCGAAGCACGATAGTTCGCCAGCATCGTGGAGTAACTAATGAGAAAGGAATCCTCGCGCGCATCACCCTTGAGCCGCCACCAATCCGCGTGATACCGCTCGATGGAATCCAACGCCATCGTGTATTCCATGAACCGCTGCCACGTCTGCCAGACAACTTCCTTCTCCTCGCGCCGCAGCAACCGCGACTCCTTTGACTTGGCGACTGGGAAAATCTCTGTCTGCATTTCTACAAATGCGATCACGTTACTAAGTCCCTCGCGGTAGAGAGCAGTTGCCCGCGCATCGCTCTGCAAACGGGTTTCGCGTTCGGCGACAGTGAGTTTATGAACGGGCTGTATCTCCGCCGCGAATACAGCGGTGATGCCAGTTAAGATTGAGACCACGAGCAAAACGGTTTTCATTTTGGATTACTTTCTGCCGAGACGTTGCAATAGTTTCGTGTGGATGTCGCCAAAGCCGCCGTTGCTGAACACGCAGACAATGTCGCCACCCTGAACCTTGGTCGCCATGTGCGCGACGATGGCGTCTGCATCCGGCAGATACGCAGCGTCTTTGCCAGCGATCTTCAAATCTGACATCAAGCCTTCGGGATTCAGACGCTCTTCCGGCTTCAATAACTCCAACCGCGCCACCTGCGAAACCACCACGCCGTGCGCGTCGGCAAAAGAATCCGCGAGTTCCTTCTGGAAAACATTCCGGCGCGTGGTGTTGCTACGCGGCTCGAAGATGGCCCAGATACGTTCCTTGGCGTACTTCAGCCGCAACGCTCCAAGCGTTTCACGGATAGCCGTCGGATGATGGCCGAAATCGTCAATCACCGTCACGCCGCCGGAAATGCCGCGCACTTCCATGCGACGCTTGATGCCCGTGAACGTGTCGAACGCAGACTGGATTTGTTTGTTGGACAACCCGCAATGCTTCGCCGCCGCCACAACCGCGAGCGCGTTACGCACGTTGAACTCGCCCGCCAGATTCAGATGAAACTTGGCGCTGGGAATCTCAAACTCACTCGCCGTCGGGCCGAGACGCATGTTGGTGGCGCGGATGGAATTGTTCTCGCCTAGCCCGAACCGTTTCACCGGACAGAAGTTCACGTTGAGCAATGGCGCGAGGTTCGCGTCGTCGCCGTTGCCGAGCAGAAGGCCGTTACGCGGCACGATGCGGATGAGATGCGAGAAGGTTTTCTGCACTGCGGCGAGATTCTCGAAGATGTCCGCGTGATCGAACTCCAGATTGTTCACGATGGCGACTTCCGGTAGGTAGTGGATAAACTTGCTGCGTTTGTCGAAGAACGCCGTGTCGTATTCGTCTCCCTCGATGATGAACCACTCGCTATCCGTGAACCGCGCACCCTGCGACAGATTGTTCGGGATGCCGCCGATGAGATAACTCGGATTCAATCCGTTATGCTCGAATACCCAAGTCAGTAGCGAAGTGGTCGTGGTCTTGCCGTGAGTGCCAGCGACGACGAGGCAGCGTTTGCCGCGAATGAAAAACTCGCGCAACACATCCGGCAGTGAACAAAACCGCAGCTTGTGATCGAGCGCGAATTCCGCCTCTGGATTCCCGCGCGAGATGGCGTTGCCGATGACGACGAGGTCGGGCTTGTGCGAGAGATTCTTCTCTGCGTAGCCATTCATCACCGCGATCTTGCGGCTCGCGAGGAACGACGCCATTGGTTCATAGACATTGCTGTCCGAGCCAGTGACGGAGTAACCCTTTTCCAACATGGCCACGGCAGTAGCGGCCATCGCCGTGCCGCCAATGCCGACAAAGTGAACTGATTTGATTTCGGAAAACATCGCGCCGAAGACGATAGGCAAATTTAGAACTCAGGAAAGCGGGAAGTTGGGCTGACCACTTTTTGTTTAACCGCAGATGACGCAAACCTGCCGCGACGAGCGCGAGCACCAACTCGTCCAGCTCCCGCTCCAACGCGCTCACGTCCGCCTCGGCGTCGCGCTCAAGCTGCTTGCAACTCTCGCGTGTGCGCGAGGTCTCGACGATTGAAGGGCCGGACGTGTGAAGCATCCACCGTGACGATGGCGACCGTTTCGCCGGTCAACGTCATGAACTCCACCTCGTAGGCCGCGCCGCTATTGTGGATATGTACGACCGTGCCGATGTCGCCTGCCTCAAGGTTTTCTTCCGGCAGGTTCTTTGTCAGCACCACGCAATCATGTTCTTTAATCATAACTTTGCCTCCAGAGGATACGCGCTGATCAATCGCGGTGCAACTGCGCCTTCGTCCATCTGCCAGACCGTTCGGACACGCGGATGGCGACCAGACGGCGTGTTCAATTCACCTTCGACGATGTAACGCGGGCCAAAGCCTGTCTCGCGTGTCCACGCCACCTCATGCGCGCGACCATGCTCCCGCAAGGCTTCGGTCAGTTGCTCCGACTTCTCGATACGGAAACCAAACTCGATGAAGAACCGCGCCTTGCTCGCGCCGTAACGATGCGCCGGGTTGAGCAGATAATCTGCGATCTTCTCGCGCTCAACCACCAGCTTGTCTGGATTGGGTAATTTCATCGGACGACGACACCAATAGCGGACTGGTCGCGCCGTAGCAATTGTGAAGGCGGAACAGAAATTCCCGGCGGCTCAATTCAAATGGCAATCCGCGAACCACGCGAACGGAGTTTAACGCAAAGTCGCCAAGGTGCAAAGACGCAGCGTACATTTCTACCTCTCCGCCAACGATAGTTGGGGGTGAGGGCTTTTGGGTGAGGTGGCGCGTTAATTCAGTGACTCATTCACAAATGTCGGGATAAACTCCTTGGAGCTAATCACGGTGTCATACAAGCCTACGTCTTTATCCGTGTGTTTGCTGATGCCCGCGTAGCTCAAGCTGGCATCTTCGTAGCGTTTGAATTTGTAAACGGCATCGTTCATCAATGCGCTGTTAAACACATTGAGGCTGACCAACAACTCAAAATCCTTGATGGATAGCGCGGTGACTTTCTTGAACAGCCCCGGTTCAAGCTGCGTGATGACATCCTTGAGACACCGCTCGCGGTAATCCGTCAGATACATGAAGACCGGCACACGAGTCGCGAACTTGATGAACTTTTCCTGAATCTGCTTCCGCTTACTTGTGTATTCCTTCTCAGCCTCGGTTAAGTCCTTCTTTTGCTTAGCCGACAATTCTTCGTCGTTCGCCTCGCGTCGCGCCTTCTTCACAGCTTCGGATTTGTTGATGATGGTTTCGATGTCCTGATTCAACGCGCGGAATCCCTCGATGTTCATTAGCGCATCCATTGCGGCCTGATTGCTCATCAGGCGAGCCAGCGTCTCGTTGTCCACGTTGACGAGCAGCGCGCTTTCCCAACGGCGCGCCAGCAACGTCGCCGTCGTTCCGCTCATGGCCATGTCGAGAATTCCCGCCGCGTCAATCTGCTTCATCGAACTACCGTCGTAAGCCAGCACGGGCAGGAAGCTGATGAACTCCTCTACTTTCTTTTCCGGGTTGGACTCGCCCACATTCAACCGGCAACTGTAATCCGCGATTTGCCGCAACGCTCGATCAGGCGCGAAGTCGAAGACGTAACACTCGTTCTTCACAACCTCCTCACGGTTCGGTTCGGTGCTGTCGGGATTCTTGATGGTCCAAGGCGACTGCACGCGGAACGCGGCTTGGAAATACGTTTCCGGGCTGGAGGAATTCCGCAGCATCAGGATGCCCGTCCACGGTTTGACGGTGACGCCAGTTGTGAGCTTGCCGCAGGAGAGCGTGATGGTCTTTGATTTCAGCGGATCATCCATCGCTTCCAACACCGGCGGCAACGCATCCACGCCGATGCCCGCCGCGCTGCCTGCCGCCACGACGACTTTGTAATCGTGGTAAAACTTGTTCTGCTTTTTCGCCAGCAGGTTGCTCATCGCATGACACGATGCGACGCTCGGCAAAAACCAGAGCGAGTGCGACAGCACCCGGAGCAACGGCGCATGGG
>JAYUAV010000447.1:0-20961 GCA_043741175.1 Verrucomicrobiota bacterium | reverse complement strand
CGCGCACGGAGTGACGCGCCCTACCAGCGAAACCCAATTCGTGTGGATTCGTGTTCATTTGTGGTTTTTCACCGTATCTACCAACGCTTGAATGTTCTCCAGCTTGGCGCCCGGCGTCAAACCGTGGCCGAGGTTAAAGATATGTCCCGGTCGCCCGCGCATGGTTTCGAGAATCTTCTTGGTTTCTATCGCGACTGTCTCCGGCGAGCCTTCAACGATAAGTGCGGGCGAGAGATTACCTTGAATGCCGATGTGGGACGGAATGAGTTGGCGCGCTTCGGCCAGCGAGGTTTGCCAGTCAATGCCGAGAACATTCGCGCCGCTGGCGATCAGATCGGGCCAATTGCCGTGCGTGCCGAGGGAGAAGGCAATGACCGGAACGTTGGTAGGGCGCGTCACTCCGTGCGCGCCGTCGTCTGTCTGACCAAGCCCGGCGGGCACGGAGTGACGAGCCCTATCATTCAACTGTGAAATGATCTCCTTCATCCAGCACCCCGAACCTTCCTGAAACTCGCTCGCCGCTAGGTGCCCGCCGTGGCTGTCGAAGAGTTGCACCGCATCCACGCCCGTGGCGATCTGCATTTGCAGATACGCGGTCACGGCGGCGGTGAGTTTTTCAGCGAGCGCATAATAAGTCTTCGGGTCTTCGCGGAACAGAGCGAGCGCGCGGCTGTATTTGGGAACGCTCGCGCCTTCCATCATGAACGTCGCCAGCGTCCACGGCGATCCGCTGAAGCCGATGAGTGCGGTTTGATCGCCAAGTTCGCGACGCAACATTTTCAGCGCGCGATCCACGTAGTTTAATTTTTCAACGACCCGTTCAACGGAAAGTTTCTCAATGTCCGCCTTGCTCGTGACGGCGAAATCCATCTGCACGCCACCGGTTTCCTTGAAGTGATACGTCTGCCCCAGTGCTTCGGGGATGACGAGGATGTCGCTGAACAAAATTGCAGCATCAAAACCAAACCGGCGAATCGGTTGGAGCGTCACTTCGACTGCGAGTTCGGGATTCTGGACGAGTTGGACGAAGGTGTAAGTCTCCTTGAGCTTGCGATACTCGGGTAACGCACGCCCTGCCTGACGCATCAGCCACACAGGCGGGCGATCATTCGGACGACAATGGCACGCGTTGACGAAGCGCTGGCGGTTGGTGATGGCAGCACTCACGATTTTTTAAGGAACGAGTTCGCCATGTTTTCGAGAGCCTTGATCCAGAGCGGATGTTCGTTCATGCAAGGGATGCGGGTGAATTCTTTGCCGCTTGCCGCGAGGAAATCTTCACAGCCGCGCATACCGATTTCTTCAATGGTCTCCAAGCAGTCAGACACGAATGCCGGACAGATGACCATCATGCGCTTCTTGCCTTCCTGCGCGAGACGGACGAGTTCGTAATCAGTGTATGGCTTGAGCCACGGGTCTTTGCCGAGGCGCGATTGGAATGAGACGGAATATTTTTCCTTGGGGATGCCGGCGAGTTTCACGAACTCCCGCGTTGTGGCAAAACATTGCGCGCGATAACACGTCGCGTGCGCCGGGCTGGCAACTTCGCAGCAATTCTCAACCTTGAGACAGTGACAGCCGGTCGTGTCAGACTTCCGCAAGTGTCGCTCCGGGATGCCGTGGTAACTGAACAACAAGTGATCGTAATCCTGCTTCAACGCCTCCGCCGAACTCGCGACCAACGCGGCGATGAAGTCTGGAGAATTGTAGTAAGGCGGTTGCACCGTTACTTTCATGCCCGGCGCGAGTTTGGCGGCAACTTCCCGCACGCGGACCACGGCGGTCTCGTAACTCGACATCGCGTAATGTGGGAACAGTGGAATGAGCAGCGTCTCGGTTACGCCTTTGGTCGCCAGTTTTTTCACGGCGGATTCGATGGAGGGATTTTGGTAACGCATTCCCAACTCCACCGGCACGCTCAACTGTTTTTGCAACGCGTCCTGGACATGTCTGCTTGAAACGACAAGCGGCGAACCATCCTTGGTCCAAATTTTTTCATAAGCGTGACCCGATTCCGCGGGACGTTTGATCAGAATCAAACCCACGACGAGCCGACGGATTGGCCACGCGACATCAATGACGCGTCCATCCATCAGGAATTGATTCAAGTAACGCCGCACGTCCGGGGTGGACGGAGAATCGGGTGAACCGAGGTTGACCAGCAAAACGCCTTTGCTCATGTCTGTGAATTAAACCACGCAGCGCAGCGATGGACACGGAGAAAATGAACGCGGCTGAAACTGCGGGTGAATTTTACGCTCGAAGAGGCGTCTGCAAAGGAATCGGAACGCCGACTTTAGTCGGCGTTCCAGGGCAGTGATCCGCCAGTCACTGCCTCGCCCATTTGCCAAGCTTGCTTGAAAAATGGCGGGCTGATACGTTCCTGACACGTTTTAGGAACTTGAAATCAAAAAATATGAAACTGAACCAAACACTCGCTGTTCTCGCCGGATTCGCTGTCAGTCTGCAACTCGCGTCTGCCGGAAATCTCACCGGAAAAGTCACCCTCAGCGGCAATGCGCCCGCTGAAAAGGAAATCACCCCGCTCAAAGACGACGCCACTTGCGGCAAGCTGCACGCTGGTGCTGCACCCATGACAAAGTTCTTCGTCGTCAGCGCGAGCAAGGAACTCGCGGACGTGATCGTGGTTGTCAAAGGACTGGAAGGCAAATCCACGGGTGCTGCTGCTTCGGCGGTGGTTGTGGATCAAAAGGGTTGCGAGTACGCCCCTCAGATTCTAGCAGTGCAGACTGGCCAGAAGATTTCCGTGAAAAACTCCGACCCGGTGATGCACAATGTCCATACCGTCCCGACGGTTGGCAGCAACAAGGAAGAGAACAAGGGCCAGGGCGCAGGCGCACCGGATTTGACCTTCTCCATCCCTGCGGCGGAAAACTTTCTCAAGTTCAAGTGTGACGTGCATCCTTGGATGTTCGCGTGGGTCACAGTGGTGGATCATCCCTACTTCGCCGTCACCGGCAAGGACGGTTCGTTCACGATCAAAGACGTGCCGCCCGGCAAATACAAAGTCGTGGCGATGCACCGCAAGGGCGCGCCGACGGGCGTGGAAAAAGAAATCGAAGTCAAAGCGGACGGTGCATCGGCTGACTTCGTGATTGAGATCAAGTAAGGCGTTAAGTTTTCGGAGAGCCGCTGTGGTCAGGATGACTGCGGCGGTTTTCTTTTTTCAACCATGGCTAAACACAGATGGGGAACGGCTTTGACACGGATTGCACAGATTGTCACGGATTCAATCCGTGTTAATCCGTGAAATCCGTGTCTGTTTTCTCCAGGTCCATGATCAAACCAGTCATCAATCCCAGTCTCCATCGCTTCGCTGTGTTCACGGCGTTGGCAACGCTTGGGTTGGTGGGTATGGGCGGTTTGGTGACGAGTCATGGCGTGGGCATGGCCGTACCGGACTGGCCGACGAGTTATGGCTACAACATGTTCGCCTTGCCGGTCTCGACTTGGCTCACGGGCGGAATTTTTCATGAACACACGCATCGGCTCTGGGCATCGTTTGTCGGCGTGCTGGTGGTGGCGTTGACGCGGTGGATGGGCGGAAACAAATCGCGCGTGCCGCTGATCGTGATCGGCGTGGCGGAGATTTTGTTGGGCTTCGCGTTTCTCAAGATCGGCCCGGACTGGAAAGGTGCGGGACATTTCCTGTCAGGCATCGGCAGCGTGGTGTTGCTAGGCGGAATTGTCTGGGCGAAGAACGCACCGAGTGCGGGGCGTTTGCCGATGTTGGGTTGGGCGGCGTTCTGGCTGGTGCAATTGCAAGGCTTGCTCGGCGGATTGCGCGTGGTGTTGGATTCGCACCTAGTGGCGGACGTGCGGATGGGAACGGTGTTCGGCATTGTTCACGGCTGTCTGGCGCAGGGATTTTTAGTGATGCTGGCGGTGATTGCATTGATGACGAGCCGGTGGTGGCAGTTGTCGGGTAGGGCGGGCAGTCCTCTGCCCGCCGACGGCGCGCACGGAGTGACACGCCCTACCAGTCTGCGCCCCTGGTTTCTCTTCGCGACGATTCTCATCTTCATCCAGTTGCTGATCGCTGCAACGATGCGGCATCAGCACGCAGGTCTGGCGATCTCAGATTTCCCGCTCGCGCACGGCAAGCTATGGCCGGACATGAGCGCAGACGCGGTGGCGGGTTACAACGCGCAGCGCGTGGAAGTAACCACATCCGACGCGATCACCACGTTTCAGATTGGATTGCAGATGACGCATCGCATCGTCGCGTGTCTGATTTTGCTGGCAGTGTCGTTGTGCGCTTGGAAAGCGAAAAGAGTTCAATCAATCAAATCCCTCGCGTTTGCGTGGTTGGGGCTGATTCTCATCCAAGTCAGTCTCGGTGCGTGGACGATCTGGTCGAACAAAGCGGCAGACGTAGCCACGGCGCATGTGGTGGTGGGCGCGCTTTCGCTCGTGACAGGCTCGCTCGGTTGTCTTATTTCTTTCCGGCGTCAAACCGTGAGCGCGTCGGCTTCAGCAGATGATTTTTCAGAAACTAAAATGACTGACCGCGCCTCCGTCTGATTTTTCCCGATGAACACGCCAACACAAAGCACCGTTTCAGCCTCAGCCAAAAGCTGGGTGTCCGTCTATTCCGACCTGATCAAAGCCCGGCTCACGATGCTGGTGTTACTGACCACGCTGGTGGGTTTCTACATGGGCTGGGACAAGCCGATGGATTACGCGGTGATGTTTCACGCGCTGTTCGGCACGGCGTTGGTGGCGAGCGGCGCGGCGGCGTTGAATCAACTTCTGGAACGCGAACACGACGCGCGCATGAAACGCACGGCCAGTCGTCCGCTGCCTTCAGGACGGTTGCAACCTGTGACGGTGATGCTCTTTGGCGGCATCTGTTCGCTGGCCGGAACAGTCTATCTCGCGCTGCTGGTGAATCATCTGACCGCCGTTCTGGGCGCGATTTCATTGGTGAGTTACATCTTCATCTACACGCCGCTGAAAAGATTGACGTGGTGGAACACGGCGGTGGGTGCGATTCCCGGTGCGTTGCCGCCGCTGATGGGTTGGGCGGCGGCGCGCGGTCAACTTGAGCCGGGCGGCTGGGCGTTGTTTGCAATTCTGGCGTTCTGGCAGATGCCGCACTTCTTTGCAATTGCCTGGATGTACAAAGACGAGTACGCGAAGGCGGGATTCAAGATGTTGCCGTCGGTTGATCCAGACGGAAGCCGTACAGCGCAACAATCCGTGAGTCACAACATCGGGCTGCTGCTCGTGAGTCTCTCGCCATTTGTGTGGGACATGGCGGGGAAGATTTATCTCGTCGCGGCGATTTTGCTGGGCGGCTATTACCTGTGGTGCGCGATCCAATTTGGTCGGAAGCTGGATCACGCAAGCGCGAAGAAATTATTTTTCGCCTCAATCATTTATTTGCCGTTGCTGCTGATCGCGTTGGTGGCGGATAAACTCTAGCTCGGTGGTCATAGCACCGCTGGCCACATCGCGGCGTGATGCCATCTACAATTGTTACACATGGCAAACCTGCCTCGACACTTCGCCCATCGTTTGCTACCAACCTGCTGTGCGTTCGGAATTGCTCAAAAATATTTCCCGTATCGTGGTCAAGCTCGGCACCGGCGTCCTCACGGACAGCCGGAAGCAGATTGATCCCGCGCAGCTCGAACAGATCGTCGCGCAAGTCGCCGCGTTGAGACGTGCGGGCAAGGAAGTCGTGGTCGTCACCAGCGGCGCGGTCGGTGCGGGCATGGGCGCGCTTGGTTTTGACACGCGTCCAGCCGATCTCGCGGAGAAGCAAGCTTGCGCCGCTGTGGGTCAATCACGGTTGATGTCCACTTACGAAAAGCTTTTCGCGAAACACAATCTCGTCGTCGCGCAAGTTCTTCTGACTCACGACGATCTTGAACACCACGAGCGCCATCTCAATGCGCGCAACACGCTTGTCACTCTGCTCGGTCACGGAGTCGTTCCCATCATCAACGAGAACGACGCCGTCTCGTTCACTGAAATCAAAGTAGGCGACAACGACACGCTCTCGGCGCTCGTCGCTTCTTTGTTGCCCGCTGACTTGCTGGTGATTCTCACCACCGTGGACGGGGTCATCGAAAATTTTGGCCAGCCGAACGCGAAAGTGATTTCAACCATCGGCCAGATTGACGCCGACTTGGAAAAGATTGCTGGCGGCACGACAAGCGAGACGGCTGTCGGCGGCATGGCAACCAAGATTCAAGCTGCGAAAATCGTGGTGCGTTCCGGCATCCCGCTCGTTATCGCGTCCGGTAAGAAAACAGATGTCCTCGCACAAGTTTTGGCCGGTGCAGATGAAGGCACGTTGTTCATCGCGCAGGAAGGGAAGCTGCGCGGGCGCAAACGCTGGATCGCATTCTTCCATCATCCCAAGGGCACGCTGTTCGTGGACGACGGCGCGAAGACTGCATTGCGCGAAGCTGGCAAGAGCCTATTGCCGCCGGGCGTTTCGCGTTGTGAGGGAGATTTCGCCGCTGGCGATGTCATCCGCATCTGCGATGCGAACGGAACGGAGTTCGCGCGCGGCATCGCGAAGTTCAGCTCGAAAGAAATTGCGAGCCGCACGCTGGCGCGAGTGGAACTGGTGCATCGCGACGACTTGGTGATTTTGTAGCTGCGTTCGTGAGAACGCGGCCATCTTGATTGAAAACCACAATCTTAATTAGCTGCGGACTCACGTCTGCAGCCACGAAGAAATGAAACGAAACCAAGCCATCGAAGATTTGTTGAAGGTCATGTCGCGTCTCCGCTCGCCCACAGGGTGCCCGTGGGATCGTGAGCAAGATCACATGACGCTGCGCCGCCACGCCATCGAGGAAGTCTATGAGTTGATTGACGCGATTGAGAACCGCGACGATCACGAGATGGCGGAGGAACTCGGTGACCTATTGCTTCAGGTGGTGTTCCATTGTCAGTTGGCGAGCGAGCGTGGTGTTTTCAACTTTGAGAAAGTCGCGCGACATCTCGTGGACAAACTTGTTCGTCGCCACCCGCATGTTTTTGGCACGACTAAAGTGAAGGACGTGGACGAAGTCTGGGCTAACTGGGAGAAGATCAAAAAAGCTGAGAAGGTCGGCACAAAGCACGAACGTCCTTCTGCGCTGGATGGAATCCCCAAACACCTGCCCGCTCTGCTCCGCGCTGAGAAACTCGTGAAGAAAGCGCGCAAGGCAAAGTTGATTTCAGAAGCAAAGCCGAAACGCCGCGAGAGCAAATCTGCAGTTGCCAAGGAGCTCTTTGACCTCGCCGCCTACGCGCAAGAGCGTGGCTGGACTGCGGAGGAATTATTGATGGGTGAAACGAAGAAGCGTGAGCGAGGAATGCGAAAGCGTGAACAACACCTTCCGACTTCTGCTATCTGACATCCGAACTCTGGCCTCCGCCTATTTCGCCCGGATGTTCCCCACGTAACTGATCGGGATGAACACGCCGTTGCCGACGTGTTCCAACTCCACCGCTGCGAGCCGCGAGCCTATGAGTTGTCCCGTCACACCGGGCGTCGTGGAAGTTTGCGAGGAGACGTAGATCGCATGTCCATTGGCTACAGCCACCATTGTGCTGCCGTCGCCGGAGCAAGCCACCCCGGTATAATTTGCTGTCGCAGGAAGATTGCTGCGGAGTTGCCACGTCGCACCCGCGTCCTGCGACACATAGACTGCGCCGCTCGTGCCGACGCTTGCGATCATCCGCAAGCCATCCCCGGAACACGCCACCGCCGACCAGGTCGTCGTGGTTGTTGGCCCGGTGGCACTCCACGTCGCCCCAAAATCATACGAGACGTAAATAAAACCTGTCGTGCCGCCGCTCACGCACGCCACCAGCGTCCCGCCATCCGCCGACGACGCAATGCAACTCCACGGACGGTTTGAATCACGCGGCGTCCAAGTTCCACCACTGTTTGACGAAGTGTAAATTTGTCCGCCGTTGACACACGCGACGAGATTCACGCCATCGCTGGACGAGGCGACCGCGCTCCAGTTGCGTGCGCTGTCTCGTGCCGTCCAACCCCCGCCGGAATTTGCCGAGGTGTAAATCTGTGCGCCATTCGCGCACGCGACCAGCTTCGCGCCATCCACCGAGGAGTCCACGGCCGTCCAGGCCAAGTTAGGAGCCGTTGTGCCAGCCCAACTCGCGCCGGAATTGCCCGATGTGTAGATGGTGCCCACATTCACTCCCGCCACGCACTTCGCGCCGTCGCCTGAAGACGCCAAACTTGACCAAGCCAACGAAGCTCCCCCCGGTGTCCACGTCACGCCAGCATTCGCAGACGTGTAGGTCAATCCCGTGTTAACCGCTGCCACGAGATTCTGTCCATCCTGAGATGCCGACACCGCTTTCCATGAACGTACCGTTTCATTCGTGCGCCACGTCAATCCAGTGTTCTTCAGCAAATTTGCCACGAGAATGGTTTGCCCTGCGTTCTGCGCGATGATCCATCCCGCCGCACCGATGCCGGACACGCGGATCGTTTCGCCGACGCGGATGTTCGCCGTCAGCGGCAACGTCACCACCACCGCAGCTGAATCGTTCGTGGCGAGGTAACCGAAGTTGGCCTCTGCGGGAGTGATGTTGACCGATGTGGGAATTACTTCAAAGATTCGCCCTGGCACATTGGTCATGCCGTCACCGTTGCCGTAAAAATTCGTGGCGCTGATCGCGCCGAGGAAGATGGCATTGCTCACGTTCAGCCTCGCCACATTCGTCGAGAGTCGCGCATCGGGCAGCGTGCCGATGAGATTCGTGGCGGAAATGTTCGTGAGTCCGAGCGCGCTGCCAGTGAAGTTGGATGCTGTGAGATTGCGCGTGAACACCACATTGTTCGTCAGCAACGCCACGTTCGCGGAGAGATTAGTGTCGTTGATCTTGCCAGTGAGCGAGGTGACCGAGACGGGGCCGCTGTAATTCGCCGCGCGCACGGCGTAGGGCGTGGCGGTAATCGGCTGGCGCGGTGCGAGCGCGATGAACTCATTCGTCGCATTGCCGTTGGTGCGGACGCTGATCTCCAGCCAACGCAGGTTGCCGTCAAAAACGCTGCTGCCGAAGTCGAGCGTCGTGGTGAACAATCCATTCGTTACGCCCGTCGCCGAATTCGTCAACGGCCCGCCGACTTGAATTCCTGCCAACAAGTCGTTGTGCAACGTGAACCGGAAATCAAACTGGCCCGTGGCTGGGATGCCATTCGATCTGAACTGGCCTTGATAGGTGAACGCGGAGGTTTGCGCGACAACCGCCAGAGCGGACGACAATAATCCCAGACAAGCGAGTAACTTCGATTTCACAAAGAATGTCTTACCACAAATCCCGCCGCCGACAAGGAGCAACGCGGGACAGGGAGACGGTTGTGATGGGAACCACCGCGCGAGTGATCGGATTCTTGATCTTACTCGTAATCTTTTCTTAATCTCCGGTCACGGCGCGAGATTAAGATTAAGAAAACGATTATGAGCAAGAGCGCGCCAGTGCGCGGGATGACGAATGGAAGGGTCACACCCAAGTCATACCCGTTCCGATACGAACGCTGTTCATCGGCGGCCTCCAAGTTTAATATCGCTGGTGATGAAAATTATCTGTGACGAATCTTGCACCGGCTATCACAGTCCCGGTCATCCAGAGCGTCCCTCAAGGGTCACGGATTCCCTCGCGCTGTTGCGGCGGCAGACGGAGTTGCCGATTCAGTGGCTCACGCCCGTCGCGATTTCTGATGAAGCCATCCTGCGCGCTCATGCGTCGGAACACATCGCTCGGTTGCGTGTGCCAAAAAATTTCGACGCGGACACGTTTCACTTTCCTGAGATTGAAATGATTGCCCGCTTGGCTGCTGGTGCTGGTGCGATGGCGGTGGATTGTGCGCGGAAGGGTGAAGTTGTTTTCTCACTCATGCGCCCGCCGGGTCATCATGCCACGCGTGCGGAAGCGATGGGCTTTTGTTATTTGAGCAACATCGCTATTGCCGCGCTTCATGCGTTGGCAACTGGAACGAAGCGCATCGCCGTGTTTGACTTTGATGTTCACCACGGTAACGGCACGGAGGATGTCCTGTTGAACAAGCCGGGCGCGGCGTTCTTCTCCGTGCATGAACATCCGTGCTATCCCGGCACGGGCGCGGCGCATGTGGGCGACAACTGTTTTAACTACCCCGTCCGTCCACACGCCACGCGCGAGGAATATCGCGCGGCATTGTCGAGTGCGCTCTCGAAGTTGAAGCAGTTTCGCCCGGAGATGATCGGCGTCTCGGCGGGGTTCGATGCGTACTCGGGAGACCCGCTGGCGAACAGTCCACTCGAAGCGGAAGATTTTCACTGGCTCGGCGGCGAGTTGCGGAAAGTGGGAGTGCCGATGTTCAGTCTGCTGGAGGGCGGTTACAGTGATGATCTGCCAGAATTGATCCTGGCGTATCTGAAAGGTGTGAATGGAAAATAATTCTTCTGCTGTCGCAAAAAAGTTTTCGATGCTGAGGCTCTTTCAAAACGACAGGGCACGCCGTAAGAAGTGCTGCACCGGAACGACTCGTTACCTCGTCGCCTACAAAGTTTTGAAAGAACCACTGCTGCTGCTCACGGTAATTGTCGTAAGTGGATGCGCGACTCCCCACACGCCGCAAGTTTCCTTCAACCTTGGCGACACGACCGTTCACGCCAAAGTATTTCAGCGAGGCACGACATCGCTCACGATGATCAATGTCCATGACGACGAAAACACGTCCGTTCTCGCTGGCAAAGTTGTGGTCGAGAAATCCGGCGGGCGGCTCATTGAGCTTGCTCACAGCGGGCGGCGGTTCGTGGAATTTAATCTCGACGCCCAGACCTATCGCTTCGATCCAAATCGCATTTTCTCTGACGAAGGAATTCGCGCCACGCTGTCGCGGCGCGGCAACTACTCCGAAGCAGCGCATCGCGTCGTGAAGGAATTCACCGCGCAATTCATCGAACAGTTCGGGCTGGATCACGAGCCGGTGATCGTGGCATTGCACAATACCGACGGGCACGGATTGACGATCAACAGCTATCGCGCGGAGGGCGACAAGAGTTCTGCGTCCGCCACACTTCACGCCAGTGAACGGCGTGGGGTGGGAGATTTTTTCTACGTAACCGATCGGCGATTTTTTGATTACCTCAAGGCGCGTGACTTCAACGTAACGCTGCAAGACGATGCGAATGTTCCCGATGACGGCTCGGCCTCGGTTTATTTTGCGCGCAAAGGAATCCCGTATCTGAACATCGAAGCTGACGTGAATCATCTCGGTGAACAAACCGAGATGGTGCGCGTGGCGAGAAAGATGGTTGTAGAACTCGGCTTGATTTCGCGCTGATAACGCGAAAAGAACTTTGCGAATCCTCCGCCTGCCAGTTAGAACGTCTCTATGCGACAACTCTCTCATCTCAACGCGCGGGGCGAAGCCAGCATGGTGGACGTGTCCGCCAAGCCCGTGCAACTTCGCGTGGCGATTGCACGCGGCGAAATCCGTTTGGCGAAAGCCACGTTGAAACTCATCGAGTCCAATCGCATCGCCAAAGGCAACGTTCTTGCCACGGCACGGCTTGCCGGGATTCTTGCTGCGAAGAGAACCGGTGATCTCATCCCTCTGTGTCATCCGCTGCCCATCACGCATTGCGAGGTGAATTTTGAAACGCCGAAGACGCGGGACCGCATCGTGATCGTCGCAAGCGCAAAGATCACCGCACAAACGGGCGTTGAGATGGAGGCACTGACCGCCGTGAGTGTGGCGGCGTTGACGATCTACGACATGTGCAAGGCGGTGGACAAACAGATGCGAGTGACGGATGTGCGGTTGGTTTCCAAGACCAAAGTGGCGATCTCTTAACCTGTCACATCTCTACGATACAAATTTCGGCTCGAACACCGGGCCGAAGCCGAACTCGCGGAGCAACTCGATGAACTTCGCTATGCCGCGCTTTTCATCCGAGCAAAGATGATGGTGGATGTGCCAGCCGAGATAATCTTTCCGGAAATCCAGCGTGTACTCCGTGCGACTGCTGATGATGTGATCCATCGTGTCGAGGCCGAAGTCACACGCCTCACGCAACGTACGGCGCAGTTCTGCCGTGTGAACGCCCCGGCGCATCGCCCATACCGCATAGACGAACGGCAGCTTGGTCAACTCCGTCCATTCCGCGCCGAGGTCGAATATCTCGTGCGTCTGATTGGCGAAGAGAAAATCCAGCGCGGGATCGCCGATGAGCAGGACGAAGTCTTTGTCTTTCGCCACCGAGTAATTTTCCAGCGGTTTGAACTCTGGCCTTAATCCGCGCTCGGCGAGCAACACTTTCAGCAGCATCACGCTCGTGAGCGATGCGGTGTCGCAGAAAATTTCCTTCGCTTCTTCGAGCGGTTTCTTGTGAGCGAGGAACACGCTCTTCACCTCGCCCAGTGATGCTACGGCGATTCCATCCAGCACATCGTAACGATCGTGGAACAGCGGTTCGACGATGCTGACGAGTGCGGCGTCGAGTTCATCCCGCTGCAACATCTGAGCGAGCTTGGAAGGCACGTCATAGACGATCTCGCTTTCCAGACCGCGCGTGAGCGGCACGGCATTGAGCGCCTTCACCGAGCCGACGCGGAATTTGCCGAGCGATTGCTCCAGCGCATACTCGCGCTCGACCCTGCTGGCGACCTGCGAGCGTTCGACCCATTTGGCACTGGCCGCCGGATCGTCCGTGGTAGCCATGCGAAGTTTTGGAATTGAATCAGACATTTGACCAGCGATGAGTTAGCAAGCCGCGCATCAGATTTCAATCACGGTGATTTCCGGTTGCGACCGGGGTGAGATTAAAAGTCACCCGGCCACGCTCACGCCTTCGCGGGTGAGCAATTTTTCCTTCCAGCCTAATCCGCCTGAGAATCCACCGATCTTTCTGTTCGCGGCCAGTACGCGATGACACGGCACAAGCAGGGGAATCGGATTCGCACCACACGCACCACCCACAGCGCGCACGGCTTTGGGTTTCTTGATGGACTTGGCAATCTCCCCGTAACTCTGCGTGCGACCCGGTTTGATTTTCAATAACGACTTCCAAACGCTCAGTTGAAATTTCGTTCCGCTCGAAAGATCAAGTGGCGGCAGTTCAATGAGTGTTTGTCCCGCCAAGATTTTTTTTACCGCCGCTGAAGTCAGCCGATGCCACGCGCGAACATTTGCGGGAACTTTCTCGTCGTTCGTGGTGCCGCTACTCTGCTTCGATGGAAAATTCAACCCGCTCAGACCGTCAGTAGAATAGTGCGCCACGAAAACACCGTCAGCCGTGACGATGGGCAATTGAGCGACGTGTGAATCAAGCCTGACACTCATGCGCGATCAGCGGTTGCGAAAATACCACCAGAGCGTTCCGAACAGCACTACGAACAGGAGCGCGGAAAACAGGATGAAACGATTTCGCGCCACACGCTTCTCCTTCCGCAACGGCCGCAACCCATGCACGCCGCCGGCTGCGAGGTAATTCACTAGCTTCGGATTGCTCGTGCTCGGCCCGGTGAAAAAAGTGCGGATGCGCTGGATCAATGCCGGGAAATCATATTTACGAACACCGAACTCGTTGAAGTGTTCGGGGGAATTGGGCATCTCATTCCGCGCGGTGATGCGTTCCTGGCTGATCTCCTCGAACACCGGCTCGCCGTGCGTCGCAGTCGGAGCGCACTCCGCGGAGTCTGTGTCGGTGTGCGGATGATTGATGGTCGCCCCGTGCGGGACTGCGGTGGAACGCAGGCGCGGATTAGCTGGCGCGCGATGCAACTGATCGTCCAGTTGCTTGATCTGCGCTTCCAACGCCTTGATCTCCGAATTCAACGCCTGCGCGCGTTCGGAAACCGGATCGGATTTTTTCTTCAGCCAATCCATGTGACTTCAGGGACAACTACGGTTCGGACTGCGACGCACTCTCAGTGCGGGCGCAACAAGATCGCCACCAACACACCCAGCGCGAGCATTGCCACGGCCACCAGCGGCCAAGTGATCGCCAAGCCAAGTTTGCAAAGTTGCCAGAAACTTTTCGGTCCGAGCAATTGCGACACGCCAGTCTCGCGCGTAGTCGCTGCACTTACGTTCGCTGGTTGACCGGACAGCACGGTGAACTTCAACCGCGCGCCGTTCCATTCCATCCGCGCGTTTTCAAGCGTGGTCAACGCCCGCGTGAGTTCCACGTTGAAACTTTCCTTCGACCACATGTCTTCGTTGATCGCTTGAACCTTCGCGAGCGAGTCGCGCATGTCGGCGATGGATTTGGACATCTGTTCCGCATCGCGCCGCGCTGCAAACTCCGCTTCCTCCAACAGACCAAGCCCTCGCGTCAGATTCTGGATCATCTCCTGCCGACCGGTTTGAAACTCCGTTTGACGACGGCGCACTTCTTCGAGACCGGCGCGCTCGCGCTCGAGTTCTTCCTGCGCGCGTTTCAACTCGGCGAGCTTTTGCTGCGCTTCGGAAACGCGGTTATCCACCTCCTCACGCGTCGGCGCGCGAAACGCATTCGTCGCAGCACTCGCAGTCGTCGTCCCGTAAGGCGACTTGATGGTTTGGAAGTCAGTATCTACAAATTCAGTGGCATCGTATTCCGTAGGCATAACGCGACTGTAAAGACCGGGAGAAAACGTGTAAAGAAATGTGTTGGGGTGTGCCACATCGAGCTACGCCCGTCGGACGTTAATGAGGCAGGAAACAAACCAATGTCGGAATTCCAACTCGTCGCCCCCGCTCCCCTCAAATGTGGGCATGGTCAATTTCGCTGCGTGAGTGCTTACTGGTGTGCAGCGCGTGGGGGGTTCTTCGCCGTAACATTATTCGTCGCGACGTGTTGTCGTGTGATGATTCCGAGCTTTAACACGCGTGCGGGGTTCGCCATGATGGATTGTCAGCCAGATGAATCATTTCTTTAAGTTCGCAACGTTTCAGACAGTCGCTGGCTTGCTCGCAAGCCTGGCTCGCTCGCTCGCCGCAGATGCACAGCCCGGCGATTTGCCCGCGCCTGCCGCGCACAAGATTGATTTCGCAACGGAACTCCAACCCCTGTTTGCCGAACGTTGCTTCGATTGTCACGGCGTAAAGAAACAGGAATCCGGAATGCGCGCGGATAGTCGTGCTGATCTAATCAAGGGCGGCGACACCGGGCCGTCCGTCGTCGTGAGCAACAGCGGGGGCAGCATCCTCGTGCAAGTTCTCGCTGGCACTCACGCTGATCTCGCGCAGATGCCGAAGAAAAAGGAGAAGTTCACCGACGAGCAGATCGGTCTGGTGCGCGCGTGGATTGATCAAGGCGCGGTCTGGGAAGATGCGGGCGCAAAAAAGTTTTCCTACAACACGAATCATTGGGCGTTCAAAGCTCCGGTCCGTGCCGCGCTGCCAGCCGTCTCTGATGAAAAATGGGCGCGTACGCCGGTGGATCATTTCATCCTCGCCAAGTTGGACGCGGAGAAACTCAAGCCATCGCCCGAAGCGGACAAGATCACGTTGCTCCGTCGCCTCGCACTTGATTTGATCGGTCTGCCGCCGACGCCAGCAGAAGTGGATGCGTTCCTCGCTGACAAATCTCCCGACGCTTACGAGAAGCAAGTGGAGCGGTTGCTCGCGTCACCGCACTACGGCGAGAAGTGGGGACGCCACTGGCTCGATGCCGCGCGCTACGCGGATTCCGACGGCTTCGAGAAGGACAAGACACGCAACGTGTGGTTTTATCGCGACTGGGTCGTCAAAGCTTTCAATGATGACATCCCTTACGATCAATTTGTCACCAAGCAACTCGCGGGTGATCTTCTGCCAAACGCCACGCAGGATGACATTGTTGCCACCGGCTTCCTCCGTAACTCCATGGTCAACGAAGAAGGCGGCGCGGACCCGGAGCAGTTCCGCATGGAGGCGTTGTTTGACCGTATGGATGCCATCGGCAAGAGCGTGCTCGGTTTCACGATCCAGTGCGCGCAGTGTCACAATCACAAGTTTGACCCGATCTCGCAGGAGGAATACTTCCGCCTGTTTGCCTATCTGAACAACGATCACGAAACCAAGCGCGTCGTGTATTCGACTGCTGATCAGATGCGCGTGGCGAATCTTTCGCGCGAGCTGCGCGACATCGAGGAGGGTTTACGACATCGCACGAGTGACTGGGAAAAACGCATGGCCGAGTGGGAAACCAGCGTGATGAAGAATCAACCTGAGTGGATCACGATCCAACCGTTCATTGAGGACATCACGAGCGGTGGACAAAAATTTGCGCGCCAGACGGACGGCTCGATCGTCGCGCAGGGTTACGCGGTCTCGAAATCCGGCCCGCATTTCTGGCTGACGAACGATCTGCAAAACATCACTGCGTTCCGCATCGAACTATTGACTGATCCGAATCTTCCCGCCAACGGCCCCGGTCGCTCACTCAATGGTGTGTGCGCGCTGACCGAGTTCACCGTGGACGCCACGCCTGTCGGCACGACGAACAAAACGCGCCTCAAGTTCAACAATGCGACGGCGGACTTCAACATGCCGGAGACGCCGCTTGGCGCGGAGCATTACGACAAGACCACGAACAACCGCGTCGTCGGCCCGATCACGTTCGCGAACGACGACAACGGAAATACCGCGTGGGGCATTGATGCGGGCGCGGGGCGGCGCAATGTGGATCGTCAGGCGGTGTTTCAATGCGCGACGAATGCGGGCTTCGCGGGCGGCACGATCTGGGACATCCGCGTCATGCAGATGCACGGCGGCTGGAGCGGAGATTTACACATGAGCCACAACATCGGACGCTTTCGACTGAGCGTGACGACGAATGCCGGGTCGGTTGTCGCTGACTCCGTGCCCAAGCGTGTGCGCGACATCCTCGTGATCCCGCGCGAGAAACGTTCGCCGCAACAGATCGCGGCTGTGTTCAGTTACTGGAGGACAACTTTGCCGGAATTCAAGGAAGCCAACGACAAAATCGAAAAACTCTGGGCGCAATGGCCGGAAGGCGAAACGCAGTTGTCACTCATGGCACGTGATGAGATGCGCGAAACGCGCCTGCTCAAGCGCGGCGATTTCCTCAAGCCCGGCAACGTCGTCCAATCCGGCACGCCTGCGTTTCTCCACTCGCTTCCACCCAACGCCGATGGCTCGCGCCTCACGCTGGCAAACTGGCTGATGGACAAAAAATCTCCGACAACCGCGCGCTCCTTTGTGAATCGCGTCTGGCAATGTTACTTCGGCACAGGCTTGCTTGAATCACCGGAAGACTTCGGCACACGCGCGGAGTTGCCATCGCATCCTGAACTGCTCGACTGGCTAGCGTCCGAATTTATGGACAACGGCTGGAGCATCAAGAAACTCCATCGTCTCATCGTCCACAGTGCCACCTACCGCCAGCAGTCCCGCGTCACGCCGGAACTGTACACGCGCGATCCTTACAATCGCCTGCTCGCGCGCGGGCCGCGCTTCCGCGTCGAAGGTGAAATTGTTCGCGACATCGCACTCACAAGCAGCGGCCTGTTGAATCCTGCGCTCGGTGGACGCAGCGTGTTCCCGCCTGCACCGGAATTCTTGTTCCAACCGCCTGTGAGCTATGCTCCCAAGGATTGGTCTGTCTCCACGGGTGAAGATCGTTATCGCCGCAGCCTCTACATTTTCCGCTATCGCTCTGTGCCATATCCGTTGCTGCAAACCTTTGACGCGCCCAACGGAGATTTCTCCTGCGTCCGGCGCGGTCGCTCAAATACGCCGTTGCAAGCGCTAGTCTCGTTGAACGAAACCACCTTTATGGAATGTGCCCAAGCCCTCGCTCGCAAAACCTTGACCGAAGGCGGCAAGAGCGACGCTGACAAAATCAACTTCGCTTTCCGTCGCACGCTCTCGCGTCTGCCAACTGATAGCGAGCGGAAGGAATTACTTGCGCTGTTGGAGAAGCAAACCAAGCACATCGGCGAAGGCTGGGTGAACGCAACCGAACTCGCCACCGGCAAAAGCAGTGCGCCGGACAAGTTGCCTGCGAACATCACGCCCACGCAACTCGCCGCCTACACCGTCGTCTCGCGCGTGTTGCTGAACCTCGACGAGACGATCACGAAGGAGTAAAACGCACCGATGCTTTCCTACGCCGAACTGGAACAATTCTACGAAGGACTCGTGGTTAAACTCCGCGAGCGTGGCGTGGTCTGCGCCATCACCAGCGGCATGGCGTGCGTTCACTATCAGGTTGCGCCGACGACGAAGGATTGCGACATGCTTTCAGAGCCGGAATCTGCGGCGCAGTTTCTGGGTTTGTTGCAAGAAACTCAACTCAACGGAGTTCTGCCGCTCTATCGCGGTCATATCACGCCGCCGCTCGACACGCGCTGGCATTCCGGCGGCTGGACAAGTCATTTCCAATGGAAGGATGGCGAAACCGAGGCTTACCTAGACGTGTTTGGTGTCGCGCCCCGCGCGAGTTCGCCGTGGCAATCGGGATTCCGGGGCTGTTACGTCCAGCCTCATACGGTTGCAGAAATGAAACGCACCGACCGGCAAAAGGACTGGCCGTTCGCAACTGTTCTGGGAGTCAAATTGCTGGAACAAGGCGACGCCCGTGGCTGGTTGCACATTTTCGATCACACAGTCCTGCTGCAATCGGCGGAGAAGCTCGCCTGTCCGCCGGACATGATCGCCCGTCGTCCGGTGTTGCAACTCGTGGCATCGCGCGACGAGCGGCTTGAACTTGCCATCAAAGGTGAAGTGGAATTCTGGCATCGCCTTGATCGTGTGCGGATGAAGATTCACGAACGCGCCGTGCGGCCCTACATGGTTGCGGTAAAGCGAGACGCGCGATCTGATGCGGCGGATTTACTGACTCAACATCAATGTCGCGTTGAGCACGCAGAATTGTTGCTCGCCAAGAATCCGATTCGCGAGCATGGCATTGACCGCTTGATCGTTGAGGCGCGGGCAGAAGCAGAAAAGTTTTTGCCCGCCGGTTCGTTGGACTGGTTGCCAGATGTGAGAGGAAGCTTTATAGGATTGGGAGAATGAACGACGCGAATACCAAACCAGATTGGCTGACACCTGATGTGCAGGAACATTTGCGCCGTGTCGAATACGACTATCAGGCGCGCGAGTTCGGCGAGGAAATGGCTCGGATCAATTTCCTGCCGCCCGAAGAACGCCGGAAGCAGATCACTGAAATGATGGATCACGCAATTCGCAAGGGAGTCGGTTTTGAAAAACCCGCGTCGGGGGTTACACCATGAGTTGCCAAGACCATTTATATCGCGGCAAAAGCCCCCAGGAAATTTCGCGCCGCTGGTTTTTCCAGCAATGCGGCGTGGGTCTTGGCGCGATTGCGCTTGGCTCGTTGCTGCGCGAAAACGGCTTCGCCGCATCCACGCTCGCGGGTCCGCTCGCGCCCAAGCAGCCGCATTTTCCTGCGAAAGCCAAGCGCGTCATTTTTCTATTCATGGCCGGTGCGCCGAGTCATCTGGAGTTGTTTGATTACAAGCCGGAGCTTGCGAAGTTCGACGGCACATTGCCGCCAGCGGAATTGATCAAAGATTATCGCGCTGCATTCATCAGTCCGAACTCCACGTTGCTCGGACCAAAGTTCAAGTTCGCCAAACATGGCAAGTGCGGCGCAGAATTGTCCGAGTTGTTGCCGCACCTCGCGACGGTCGTGGACGACATCGCCATCGTGAAGTCAATGCACACGGATGCGTTCAATCACGCACCCGGTCAGCTCCTGATGAGCACCGGCTCGCAACAGTTCGGTCGGCCCAGCATGGGCGCGTGGTGCAGTTACGGGCTGGGCACGGAATCGCAAGATTTGCCTGCGTTCGTCGTGTTCAGCACGGGGAAAAAAGGTCCGAGCGCGGGCGCGGGCAATTGGGGGCCAGGCTTCCTGCCGTCCGTGCATCAAGGCACGATGTTCCGCAGCGTCGGCGATCCGGTCTTGTATCTCTCGAATCCGAAAGGCGTGGACGAAACCATCCAACGCGCCACGCTCGACTCGATCAAGAATCTCAACCAGCAACATCTCGACATTGTCGGTGATCCTGAGATTGCCACGCGCATCAATCAGTTTGAACTCGCGTCGCGGATGCAGACTTCCACGCCGGAGTTGATGGACATCACGAAGGAATCCAAAGAGACGCTTGA
The DNA here is from genome assembly GCA_043741175.1 of Verrucomicrobiota bacterium. GTDB lineage: Bacteria > Verrucomicrobiota > Verrucomicrobiia > Limisphaerales > JADLHS01 > JADLHS01. Next base: position 845 of record JAYUAV010000447.1, on the reverse strand, counting down.
GATGTACGGCGCGGAACCGGGCAAGGGTTCATTCGCCAACGCCTGTCTGCTCGCGCGGCGCATGGCGGAGAAAGGCGTGCGCTTCATTGAGATTTTCCATGAGGCGTGGGATCAGCACGGCGCGCTCAAGAAAGACATCACGCAGAATTGCAAAGACACAGACCAAGCTGCCGCCGCGCTCATCAAAGATTTGAAACAACGCGGCATGTTGGAAGACACGCTTGTGGTGTGGGGCGGAGAGTTCGGTCGCACGCCGATGGTGCAGGACACGGCGGGCGACGGGCGCGATCATCATCCGAATTGTTTCACGATGTGGCTTGCGGGCGGCGGCGTGAAACGCGGGATCACACTCGGCGAGTCTGATGATTTCGGCTTCAACGTGACGCAGGACAAAGTCCACGTCCACGATCTGCACGCGACGATTCTCCACCTGCTCGGCTTCGATCACACGAAGCTCACGTATCGCTTCCAAGGCCGCGACTTCCGGCTGACGGATGTACATGGGGAGTTGGTGAAGAAGTTGTTGGCGTAAGTGGTGCAGGAGTCGCATTAAACATTTGTCACGCTGCTACGGCTGGACTCTGACACAGCCGCGTCCGCCACCTCTGGTCGAGGACGTCAACCAAGCCGCAGGAAATTTCAGATCCTCCGTATGCCATGTCGCTGTGGCAGGGAGCGGCCATCTCCGAGGGTCACCCGCGATACACAATCATCACCGCGTAATCGGTCACGAGTTTTTGTGAGCCTATTTCGATGTGTGTGTAGGTCATCGGTGTGAGGCTGACGATGTTTGGCTCGCCGATTTTTTGGAGGAACGCAGAAACCACTTCATCAAAACGATCATG
>JAYUAV010000446.1:0-4799 GCA_043741175.1 Verrucomicrobiota bacterium | reverse complement strand
CAGCAGTGAAGCGGTATCTCGATGAGTTGCCAGGATCTGCGGTGCATAGTTTGTGGATCGACATTGACCCGGTGAATTCACAGGCCGAGGAACGCTACGATTACACAACGCAGAAGCCCGAAGCTTTGCTTGAGCGCGTCATCAACGCTTCCTCGAACCCCGGCATGACGGTCGGTGATTTTTTTAGCGGCAGCGGGACGACGGCGGCGGTTGCCAACAAACTCGGTCGCCGATTCATCGCCAGCGACATCGGTTTGAATGCCATTCAAACCACCCGCGACCGACTCGCCGCTGCGGGCGCATCGTTTGACGTTCTGAAAATTCAGGACGGCATCCGCCTTTTCCGCAACCCGGCGCAGACGATGGCGAAGATTTTCAGTCTCGTGGAAGGCTTCAAGAAACGCGACGAGCTGGAGCTCGGCGACTTCTGGGATGGCGGACTGCCCGGCCCGTCGGGGCGTTACATCCCGCTCAAATTCGTCGGCCTGCACGAGCGACTCACGCCCGCGTTGCTGGACGTGTATCTGGAGGAAATCTACCAGCTCGAAAGCGACGACCGTGCCGAAGGCGTCCGCATCCTCTACGCCCACCGCGACCCCGCCGTGGATCAGGCTTACGTGAACAAACGCCTGCGCGCGAGCGGCAAGACGCAACTCAAAGTGGAACTCGTGAGCCTCAACGAACTGCTCGACCGCAAAGCCGCCAGCCTCTTCACGCCGGACAGCGCCGTGCTGGACGTGAAGCCCGGCAAGAAGGGCGAACTGGCCGTAACAGTGAAGCAATACTTCAGCCCGTATCTGAAAGCGAAGATTGACGAGTTCAACGCCAAGCGCGGCAAGAAAAACGGCGGCGAACTGATCGAAGCGAACGGCAACGGGAACGGCGAAGAAAACGGAAATGGAGAAACGAACGGCAACGGCGAAGAAGCCGCGAAGCCATCCGTCCCGTTCAAGCCCGTGACCATCAGCGACACCGGCCTCGAACTCATCGAAGCCGTCCAGTTCGACACGACACTCCGTAAGGATGGCGTGTGGGTCAGTAATTCCGAACTCGAAGACAAAGCCGGTCCAAAAGAAAAAATCAAAGGCCACTACACCGTCACGGCGAAAGCCTTCAAAGTAAAATTCCGCAATATCGCCGGAGACGAAATTGTTTTGGATTACCCGCCCGCGAAGGCGTGATTGGCCGGCGAGCCAAACGGCGCGTGACACGTTTTTTCGACAGTGCGGGGCGGAATTATTTTCTCCAAGTTGGCCGGTGCTTGAAAACATTTTGCCCGAATTGAAAGCTTTTTAACTCTTTGCCGAAGACGCGCCGGACAAATCCGAGTTCGTCGAACTTGATTTCGTGAAAGGTGATTGCGTCGCGGTCAACGGCAAGAAACTCAATCCGCTCGGCGTGATGAAGGCGTTGAACAAACTCGGCGGCAAACACGGCGTCGGTCGCGTGGACATGGTCGAGAACCGGTTCGTCGGCATGAAGAGCCGTGGCGTGTATGAGACGCCCGGCGGCGCGATCCTGCATTTCGCGCATCGCCAGATGGAATCACTCACGATGGACCGCGAAGTTATGCACCAGCCCGCCTTCGCTCCGCTACGGCGCGGTCTTTGCACCTGTCGCGTCGAAGCAAAGCGGAGACGGACGCGACGCGCTCATCCCGAAGTATGCCGAGTTGGTCTATAACGGCTTCTGGTATGCGCCCGAACGCTACGCGCTCCAGGCCTATGTCGAAGAATCGCAGAAGAACGTTACCGGCACGGTGCGCGTGAAACTTTACAAGGGCAACATCATGGTCGCCGGCCGCAAATCTCCGGTGAGCCTCTACAACCCGCACATCGCCACGATGGAAGCCGACCCGACCAAAGCCTACAACCAGGACGACGCCACGGGCTTCATCCGGTTGAACGGCCTGCGCTTGAAAGTCGCGGCGAAGGTTCACAAGAAAAAGTGAACCTTTGCGCGGCGCGACGGGCCGAGTAGAATACCAACATGACTTGGCAAAAGAAAATTGCTGATTGGCGAAAGCTGAAACCAGCGGCGCGCAAAGCGATTCGCTGGGCGGATGTTCCGCGCCAAGTCGCGGCTAGCATGGCGTTTGAAGGCGAGCCGGTGGACTTTGAATGGCTGAAAACTCTACACAACCGCCGCACGCCACGCGCTTCGTAGAAACGCCGCGTGGAATTTTGTCCTACGCACAACTCGCGCCGCTGTTGGCCGAGCGCGTTCTGCGGGTGTTGCAGGACATTGAGGACGGTATATTCACTCCTCGCCCGCTGGATGAATCTCTCCTACTCGATCTGCATCGCAACATCTGCGGCGACCTGACGCCTGATTGGGCTGGAAAGTTTCGCGCGACCGAAGTCAAAGTCGGCCAGCACTCGCCACCGCCATCGCATCCCCCCTGACGGGGCTTTTCATTTTGTGAATTGGAGTTCTACAACTATGCCGCGCCTCCGAATTTTTTTGCGCGGCTAGAGACAGCATCGGGTTGCAGTGTCAAGGTGCGCCGTTACAGCGGCGGTTTTAATGTGCAAAACATTTGCTTTACCACGCGCCCAGTTTTCCGAACAGTATCGGCTCAATTTTGCCGAAACCGTGCGCCTGATTTACAACATCCTGTTCCTGATCTTTTTCGTGCTGTCCTCGCCATACTACTTTTGGCGCATGTGGCGGCGCGGCAATTGGCTGAATGGTTTTAGCGAACGCTTCGCCCAATACGATACCAAGCTTAAGCAGGCGCTTACGAATCGTCATTCGCTCTGGATTCATGCTGTGAGCGTGGGAGAGGTCGGTATCTGCACGCAACTCATTCGCGCGTTGGAGCCGCGTCTGCCCAACATTAAACTCGTTGTTTCCACCACCACCACCACTGGCATGGGTGAGTTGCGGAAGAAACTTCCCTCACAGGTCAGCAAGATTTATTACCCGGTGGATCGTCGCAGTTACGTGGCGCGGGCGCAGGCGACCATCAAACCGGAGGCCATTGTTTTAGTGGAAGCGGAAATCTGGCCGAACTTTATCTGGCGCGCACAACAGCAACGCATCCCGCTTTTCCTCGTCAACGCGCGGCTCTCGGAGCGTTCGTTTCGTGGCTACAAACGGTTCGGGTTTCTCTTTCGTCCCATCTTCGCAACGTTCGCCGGAGTTGGCGCACAGAATCAAGCGGATGCCGCAAGGCTGCGTGAACTTGGCTTTCGCCCGGAAGCCATCCGCGTGACGGGCAGCATGAAGTTTGATGCCGCCCATGCTTCCGACAAACGAACGCTCAACGTCCCCACGTTGCTCTGGCAGGCGGGCGCAACTGTCGGCGCGCCCGTGTTGGTCTGCGGCAGCACGCACGATGGCGAGGAAGCGTTGATCGGTGAAATGTTTCTCCGGTTGTGCAAAAAGTTTCCTGATCTCTTTCTCGTGCTTGTGCCGCGACACTTCGAGCGCACGAAGGATGTGGTTCGCGATCTGGAAAAGTGCGGCGTCAAATATGTCCTGCGCTCGAAACTCAATGGAGATTTGAAGGAAAAACCAACGCCCGCTGACGCGCATTGTCTCGTGGTCAATACGACAGGCGAACTCAAATTCTTTTACGAACACGCCTCGCTCGTCTTCGTCGGCAAGAGTCTTACGGCGCAAGGCGGGCAGAATCCAATCGAGCCGGGCGCTCTCGGTAAGGCAATGGTCTTTGGTCCGAACATGCAGAACTTCACCGATGTCACGAACGCTTTCTTGGAGCGGGATGGTGCGGTGCAGGTGGCGGATGCCGCTGCGTTGGAGGCGGTCGTTGGAGAGTTGTTGTCCAACCCGGCGCGACGCGATCAACTCGGTCGCAACGCGCACGCCGTGGTTCAGGAAAACCTCGGAGCGATTGATCGCACGCTCGACATGATCCTTGAAGGCATGAAGGGCAGCGGGGTTTATGTAGCGCAAAAGAACAGCCCGTAACGCTTATGCAAAAGACTCGCTTGGAAGCTTTCAGCGACGGAGTGCTGGCGATCATCATCACCATCATGGTGCTTGAGATGAAAGTTCCACACGGTGCAGGCATCGAAATTCTAAAGCCGTTGCTGCCAGTTTTCTTCAGCTACATCTTGAGTTTTCTTTACGTGGGAATCTACTGGAACAACCATCACCACTTGCTCCATACCGTCACAAAGGTCAGCGGCGGCATCCTCTGGGCGAACCTTCACTTGTTGTTCTGGCTTTCGCTTTTTCCGTTCGTCACCGGTTGGATGGGTGAAAATCATTTTGCCGCCACGCCTACGGCAGCATACGGCATCGTGCTGTTCATGGCGGCGATTGCATATTACATCCTACAGATAGCGATCATCCGACACCAAGGCAGCAGATCCATTCTTGCGTCAGCTTTGGGAAGTGATTGGAAAGGGAAAATTTCACCCCTGCTTTATCTTGCCGCCATCGGACTTTCATTCCTGAACCCGTGGGTATCGAGTGGCATCTACGTGTTTGCAGCACTGCTTTGGCTGATGCCGGATCGTCGCATTGAGAAGGTGCTGGCAAAGCATGAGCATTGAGGCATGAGCCATCACCTGCCAGAACTTCGAGAAGCACTGCTGACGTTGCACAAGACGCTCGTGGATTCCGAGCGTATCAGCTACGAACAAACCATAGGCACCATCCCGTCGCCGAATCATTTCCTGCAACTGCTCACAAGTGATCCGTGGTTCGCCTGGTTGCACCCGCTCTCGCTGCTCATCGTCACGATGGATCAGGCATTGGACTCAAAGCGAAAGCCGCTGACGGATGCAGATGTCGAGGAGTTGGTGAAACAAACCCGGCAGTTGCTC
>JAYUAV010000445.1:0-2828 GCA_043741175.1 Verrucomicrobiota bacterium | reverse complement strand
TGGCTTCCAGTTTGGCCTGCACCTCCGCGTCGGGTTTGACGCTCAGGCAAAACGCCGCGCCTTCGATGGCTTTGTAAACATCCGTGTCGTCGAAGGGATATTGCGTCGGCGGTTTGATCTGGAAATTGGTTTCCCCCGCAGCGCGACGCCGCATGACTTCGGCGGCAAGGTCGAAGTTTTTGATGCGACCGGAAGATTCACATTGCTCCAGCGCGAAGGGCATCGTGACGGCGTTGTTCGTAGCCTGCCGCGCAGCGAGCAATCCGCCAGTAAGTCGCACGCTAGTGAACGGCACGGGTTGCACGGGATAATCCTGAGCAGCACGCAAATTCAACACGGCGAGGCAGAATAGGACGGCGTTGATGGTTCGCATGTACGGCAGGGTGGTTGCATGAATCTAAAGTGTCAATCCGCAGGCTTCATCCAAGTGCGACCGGACATTTCGCACCGTGTATTTACACCAACTGGACGATTCAGCAGGATTGAATCATGCCCTGCGTTGCACATAAAATTTCTGCGTGAGCTTTTCCGGCAGACTCTGTCCAACTGTGCATAGATGAATCAGAAACTGCACTCATGAAAACTGACGAGTTCGCATTCTTCAACCAACAGCTCGCTGCGATGTTGCGCGACGGCCTTCCGCTCGAAGGCGCATTGCAACGTCTCAGCGCCGAGATGGGCGACGCCTCACTGAAAGCCGAGTTGCAATTCCTCGAAGCTGATTTACGGAAGGGCACGCCCATCGCCGAAGCGCTTGCGCCCCGCGCGCTGCCAGAGTTTTACAAGCGCATGATACTCGTCGGAGTTCAAAGCAACGACCTCTCTGGCGTGCTCATTCTCATGGCGGATTATTACCAACGCCAACACGCCACACTCACGCGCCTAAAAGGATTGCTCATCTACCCGCTCATCGTCTTGATCGCTGCGTTCGGTCTTTCGCTCGTTATCTCGATTCTCTGGGGACGCGTCATCTGGCCCAGCATGTCCGCGATGTACGACACAGGCGGCGGATTGTTCGGCAACACCAACATCCCCTTGTTCACCCGGCTCGCCTCGCAACTTTGGGCGCCGCCGCTGTTATTCGCTTTTGCGTTGTTGTTCGTCTTCGCCGTCATCGTAAGCCGCCGGTTACGGGCAAAAGTCTGCGTGCGATTGCCCGCCTTCCGCGATGCGTCTGTGGCGCAAACTTCCTCCGCGCTTTGGATCATGCTGAAAAGCGGCGTGACCTTGCGCGACGCACTGGCCCTGCTCGAACAATTGGAACTCGGCACGCCCGCTGGAAAAGACATCGCCATCTGGCGGCAACGTCTCGCTGCGGGTAACGGAAAGTTTTCCGAAATCGCTACCGAGAGCCGCGCGTTCCCTGCTTTGTTCATCTGGATGGTTTCCAACTCCGGCGAAGACATGGTCGCGGGATTCAAACGTGCCGCCGACATCTATCAGGGGAAATTCCAACGCCACACCGAGACCTTGCTATACGCAGTGTTGCCCGCCGCCATCATAATCCTCGGTCTGATGATCGCCGCCCAAGGTTATCTGGCCATCAGTTCCATCGTGCCGTTCTTGAGATCGCTGATGAGTTTCGGGGAATGATTGTGAACTGACCTATGTTCGATACCATTGTTAACGGAATTTTTGTTCTGACGTTCTGGATCATTTGCTGGCTGGTGCCCGGATTGATCCTGCTCCTGCTGCTGGACAACACCGTCGGCAAGCGCTTGCGTCGGCAGGAAACCTCCGGCCTGTTCCTTGATCTGCTCGACACAATCCTCGAATGTGGCGCGCCCATCGAAGAAACCCTCATCTCCATCATCGAAAAACGCGAACTCGCACCCTCCCATCTATTTCAACAAGTCGCCGCCAAACTTCGCTCCGGCCAACGTCTCGGCGATGCGCTCGTCGAAATTCCCGGCCTACTCCCCGTCAAAATTGTCGCCATGTTGCGCGCTGGTGAACGCATCGGCGATCTTCGCAAAGTTCTTCCCGCGTGTCGCAGGCTCGCCAGCGACAAACGCTCCGAGACACGCAGCGAAGTTCAATCCTTCGGCTGGTATGGCATCGCCTCCATTCTCGTCTCCATCTGGATGTTCGTGTTTCTCTCGATTGTCGTTCTGCCGAAGTTTGTCGAGATCATGTATGGCATGACGGGTGAACTTCCATTTGGTTTGGCTCTCATGCGCGAGTATGGGAAACCCATGATTTGCTTCCAACTCCTCCTGCTCTCGACTTTGATCGTGACGCTCCTGCTTCATGGCGAAGGTCACTTCATGCGGAAATGGTTCGGCCCGATCGTGGATTGGTGTGCGAGCCGCACGCCGTGGAAGCGTCGCCGTATGCAACGCGATTTCTGCACGATGCTTGCCACACTTCTCGACGCCCGCGTGCCGGAGAGCGACGCCGTGAAACTCGCGGCTGATTGCGCTGCGAACCGCGCCTTCAGTCACCGCGCCGAAACCGTCATCTCAAATCTTCGCCAAGGCCAGCGCCTCACCGATGCGGTTCAAGCACTCGACGACTCTGGCGAATTACGCTGGCGACTCACCAATGCTGTTCACGCGAAGGACGGCTTCCTACGCGCGTTGAATGGCTGGTGCGAATCTCTAGATGCGAAAGCTTTTCAACAGGAACAAGCCGCCGCGCTCACGTTGACGAGCACGCTGGTGGTGTTGAACGGACTGTTTGTGGGATTGATCGTGGTGACGACGTTCGGCTCGCTTATCGCGATTATTGAAGCAGGAGTTTTATGGTGATTCGTAAAAATAATCTCCAAACCGAGTTGGCTGGTAGGGCGCGTCACTCCGTGCGCGCCGCGCTTGGTCAGACAGACG
>JAYUAV010000444.1:0-13151 GCA_043741175.1 Verrucomicrobiota bacterium | reverse complement strand
GACCACCATGCCTGCGCGGTGGATTTGTAATCGGGGTTTTCTTTTCCGGCGACGAGTTCGGCCCACGGGAAAATCCATTTGCTCGCGGCCCACGCGCCGACGAGGGGAATTGAGCCGAGGGCGATGCCGACGAGGACCGTGCGAAGCAAGGGCGGACGAAAGAGTTCACGCAGCGGGGTGGGCGTGCCAGCAGCCTTGGTTCTCCCGCAGGAGGCAAGCCACGTCGGAGATTCGGGGACCAGCCAGAGGATCGCGACGCCGAGCAGCGCGGGTGCGCCGCAGATGGCGAAAACCCATCGCCACGCATCAGGCGTGATGTGCCAATGGCCGGTGAGTTGCGAGAGGATGAAGATGCCGAAGTTGATTCCCGCACCCATGATGCCCGCGACAATGGGCCGCGAAACTTTTGGCCAACATTCAGAGACAAGCGCGACGCCGTTGGGCCAGACTCCACCGACTCCGAGGCCAACGAAAAAGCGGAGAATGAGCATTTGATTCAGGCTCTGCGCGAAATAACCGAGGCCGCAGAACACGGAGTAAAACAAAACGCCAAGGCCGAGTGCGCGGGTGCGTCCGATCTTGTCGCCCAGCGAACCCATCCAGATACCACCGATGGCTGCGCCGAGAAGCAGGCTGGCGTTCAATTTGGAAAACCAGATGCCGCCGAGTTGGGGGGTGAATTCCGCTCCGAGAAAACTTTTTGCCACTGAGCCAGCCGCGATGGGCATGAGGCCGAGTTCCATGCCGTCGAAAAGCAACGCGGAGAATGCCACGAACAAGACGGCGTAGCGGGCGCGGGCTGTGAGTGGCGTGGTCATTTGCGGGAAATGCGACGCACGGGACGGATGCGACCGATGACGCGGATGATGGCGGAGTTGTCGAGCGCGCCAAGGCCGGCGGTTTCGGCGGCGGACAAAATGTTGCCGTGCGTTTCGCTCAGGGGAAGTTTAGTGCGGACTTTCGCTGCGGCGGCAAGCATGAGGCGGACGTCTTTCAGATGTTGCGAAAGACGGGCTTGGGGTTTGAAATCGCTGCGCAACATCTTTTCGCCCTTCACATCCATGATGCGCGAATAGGCCATGCTGGCGCGGAGAATTTCGAGTGCTTGATCACCGTCGAGTTTCAGGGCGCGGGCGAAGACGAGTCCCTCGGCGAGCGCGGCGCGGTTGAGGCCGAGGACGAGGTTGGTGACAAGTTTCATCTGCGCTGCGCTGCCGACGACTCCGGTGTGAATCGTGCGCGCGGCGAAAGTGGCGAAGATTTTCTCGCACACCTTGAACGCGAGTTTGTCGCCGCCGACCATGACGAGAACTTCGGCGCGGTGGACTTGATCGCTGTTACCGGAGATGGTGGCGTCGAGGTAGCTCGCGCCGGTACGGGCGAGTTGGCGGGCGAGTTTTTTTGCGTCAGCGGGATCGCCGGTGGAGGTATCGGCGACGATGTGCGATCGGGTCAACGTGGATCGCGCTTCGCGGAGAACGGCGGAGACGATGCGCGAATCGGGCAGACTGAGGAGAATTATTTTTGCGCGGGAGAAAACGTCCGAGATGTTTGAGGCAGGCTGGCCGCCGAGTTTTTGGAAAGCGGCGCGGGCTTTTTCAGAGATGTCCCAGCCAAGAACTGCGTGGCCCGCTCCGATCAGACGCTCCGCGATGGCACTGCCCATGAGGCCGAGGCCGATGAGACCGATGGGGCTGATGCGACGTATGAGCTTGGGCATGGCGACCGCTATTTGCTCGCAGGCATCGTGTACTCGCCAACGAGGTTGTTGAGATACTTTTCCAAGTTGGTGTAACCGTCGCCATTCAAATCTTTATTGCCGTCGGCAGCATCTTTCGGATTGAGACCGTATTTCTTTTCCCAATCGTCGGGCATGCCGTCGCGGTCGGTGTCGAAGTCGGCGGCGCGATGGACTTCGGGATAATTATCCCAACCGCCTACGTCATCCTGCGAATCAGGCAGGCCGGGCAATCCAGTTTTGCTGCCTTTGAATTTTGCTGTGCCGCTGCGGACTTCAGCGAGGACGCGTTGATCATGTTCGTCGAGTGCGGGGAAATTACATCCGACATCGGCGAGGACATTTGTGTAGGACTCCTGAGCCGAATGAGTCTTCACATACGATTCGAAGAATGGTTTCTCCACCCACGGGCTGTATTCAGTCGGAAGTCTGCCGCCGTTCTCGGTGGTGGCGGTGCGACCGGCTGTCTGGTTCGTGAGACCGAAATGGCCGGGCATGATGTTGCCGTCGAAGAAATATTGTTGTGAGCCAGGGAAGCCGCCGTATTGGGCGTTGAGCGCGTAGAAATATTTCGTAGCCGGACCGGGCTGGTAGTAGTTGTTGACGAAATTGACTTCATGCGCGCCGCCGTCGGTGGCGCGGTTTTTCCAGTTGAAGACGACGTTGTTTCGGATGTCGAGCCGACCGGCGTATTTGTTGTCCGGTTTGCTCAGGCCACCGGCGAGACTCCAGTTCCGCCCGGCGCAATGCGCGAGAAGGTTGTGATGAAAACTCCCGATGTCGCCGCCGATACTCGCGGCGTAACCGTGCTGCGTGCCGACGGGATATTTTTTATGACCCGCTTCGTTGAGGGCTTCAGAGATCAACGTGCGTTGGAGCGTGATGTTTTTCCCGCCGCGCGTGCTGATGGATTCATCGAGCGTCCAACTGATCGAGCAATGATCAATGATGCAGTTGTCGCTGGAGGCCATGCCCATGCCATCAAGCGTCATGCCGGAGAGATTACCGGGGCGAACGCGAAGGTAGCGAGCGATGACATTCGTCGCGCCCAACATGCCGAGATTGTATTTGCGAACGCAGATGCCTTTGCCGGGCGCGGTCTGTCCGGCGATGGTGAGGTCGGAGTTTGTTTTGCGGATGACGAGACGTGATTCGAGCGTGATGAGACCGCTGACATCAAAGACGACGGTACGCGGGCCGGAGGATTCAACGGCGTCGCGCAGGCTGCCGGGGCCGGAGTCGCTGAGGTTCGTCACATGAAGCACGCGTCCACCGCGCCCGCCTTGGGCGAAGCGTCCGTAGCCTTCGGCAGTGGGAAAAGCGAGCTGGGCGGATAGGACGGATGGGACGAATGCGACCAGAGCAATGATGGTGACGATGAGGGCGCGTGGGGAACTCTTGCGATTCATGATGAGTCGGACGGTGCGGGCGTGGGATTATTCTTTGGTAGTGAAAATAAAACCGCCGGGGCACGACTTGCGCCGCGCCCCGGCGTTGGAAACTTACCTATGACTGATCAAGGATTTGCCAAGCGATAGAACACCGCCGGGTTTGTTGAGACGATCGGAACAGTCTGTTGGTTCGTGCGCCATGAACCACCGACGGTTGCCCAGTTGGTGCTGATACCGACGCTCAGTTCATTTGTTTGAACTTCGAGACGCCAGCCACGGAGGTTGTCTGGCCATGCGAATGTGATATTTGTTGACGTGATGTCGTTGGTCATGAAGGGCTGACCCGTGACAGTCAATGTCAAGTTGGTGAGCAGCAACAAAGGATCGAGGTTCCAAACCAAGCCCGGTGCCGGAACTGGTGTAACAGCGGGGCGCGCCGGGTTGCTATTGTCCGGGCTGTTCACTTGCGTATCGAACAGATAGACAGTGGATGCCAAGGTAAAAACTGGCCCGGCGATCCTGTTGATGACAAAGGTGCCACCGAGTTCGTTACCCGCGCCGTAGTTGACTTTGCCGCCACCCACTCCTGGATCATTGAGGTTGATAACGTCGTTGGTGCCAGTAGTTGTATTCACATCAAATGTGGTGGTAGATCCAGCCAAGAAGTCGATGCGGACAGCAATGGTGCAATTTGTGAGTTCGTTGGCCGTGTTACCAATCATCAGATTGCCACCGGGTGCCATGGTCACACGAACTGCATTGGCGTTCTGATTGCCATCTTGTGTGATCTTGCCGACGCCGCGCAGGATTCCGCGTACAGTCAGACCTGCGGTAGGGCTGTTTGGATTACCCCCGGCTTGGCGGATAACACCGTTGTTCACCAACACTGAGTTAGTAGGAACGCTCCACGGTGTCGTGGTATCCACATTGAATGTTCCACTCGGCGTGTTGTTGAGCGCAGCACCATCAGCGAGCGTGAATGCACCAGAGATGGTGCCGTTGTTATTTAATGTGCCAGCGAGCAATGTCAGCCCACCATTCACTGCACCTGTGGTCACAGCAATTGTGACAGTTGCATTGGACGCAGTCAGACCGTTGTTGATGGTGCCGGTGAAAGCGGTCATGGTCGTACCCGGTTGAAGCGTCGTTGCGCCCATGCTGCCTGAACCTGCAACGGCACCAGCTTCAACATTGAAACCGGGCGAGAAAGCCGCATTGACCGTCAAGCTGCCAACACCCGCCTTGTAACCGCTCGTGCCACCCGCAACGCTACCGCCATTGAAGGTATAGTTGTGGCTCGCATCGTTGGTGATTGCGATACCATAAGGAGCAGCGGTTTGACCAGGTGTGACTGTACCGACAACTGCAATCGTCGTTACAGCAGAGGAGTTGTTAAACACCACTGAGTCGCCATCGGTGAAACGGGAAGGAGTCGAGCCGACTTGTGTCACCCAGTTGGTGGAAGTTGTATCCCAACTACTGTTACCGGCCGCACCCGTCCAAACCAAGACTTTGGGGGTATTGGTGGTGAAGGTGAAGTTGATCAATCCCGATCCGTTATCCACGATGGTTTGAAGGACTACGCCGGAGGGAAGAGTGCCAGCAGTAAGACCAGCGATATTCGGCGCAGCTGTGACATAGGAAATGAGTGGGACGGTCACAGGCCAGACCGCGTTGGTTAATACAGGGATGTTGATAGCGCAAGCACCGCCGTTATTCGCAGCATTAAGAGTTGTGACATACACAGTCGGAACGGTGTCACTCACATTACGCAACGTCATCTGTGAGCCATTTGTAATGGTGAAGATATTCACCCTCTTGGTAACATCACCGATGCCGTTTGTAACAAAGAGACGTCCGCGATTAACGAAGATGTTGTTGTTGACTGATAGCTGGGTTACGCCGCCCACACGAATCCGATTAGCGGCGACAACGCCATTAGAGCTAATGTTAAGTTCGCTCGCGACGTTTTCGGGATAGTTAGGAGTTCCCGCAGCGGAGATCGTATATCCCATGTTCAAAGTGTTGTTCACTCTGAACGTAGCGTTGCTGTTCACAGTCAACCGGCCAAATGTGCCATTGACAACGGAAGCAACCGGCCCCGCATTGAGGTTAACAACGTCTTGATTACCAATAAACGCATCGTTCGCGTCGAATATGCTATTGGGATACGCACCACCGAGGATCATGAATCCTTGGATCGTGCGTCCTGTATTGTTTGTATCGAACCGTGATAGGTAGAACTTGTCAACCATTGCATCAACGGTTCCCGCAGAGAAATCCACCGACAAACCGCGGACATTGCTGCCTGCTGTTCCACTGCTGACGCCTGACGCGTCACCTTGCGACCAAATGGTCATACGAGAATTCCCGCCGCTGATACCCCGGAACAACGCATAGGATCCTGAGTTTATGAAATTATAAGTATTACCACCGCTCGCGCCTGCCGCCCGGCGCGTCCAGCAAATACTATCCGCATAGATTGCATTCGATAGACCCAACCTAAACTGATACGCGGTCGTAGAACCTAAAGCATCGTTGTTACCAAATGTGATGGCATAATCACGGATTCCGGGATCAGCATAACCATTCGGATCAACCCAAGAACATTTGATTAAGTTGGTTCTAGCAAGGAATACGGTCGGCAGAAACTTGGACGGAAGAGTTCCCCCTGAGTATCCGTTTGTGTAATAATTTGGGTACATGCGATAATCACCCATTCCGAAGCGAACAACCTCAGCGCGGAAGTTGTTCAAGTTACGCAAGTCGAGTGTAGCCACGTTTTGATTATCAATGAGACATACAATATCTGCATTGGAATTTGTAACCACCAATGAACCAGCCCCTGAAAAAGTAGCAAGAATTGGAGTGCCAGTAGCAACTGCCAATCTGTCACGGAGCATGCTAAATGACTGTCCCGCACCAGAAACTTTCAGTGTTGAGCCGGATTGAATCTCAATGTTATGAGCACGGGTTCCACCCGCTTCATTTGCGAAACGAATACCTGCCAATTCCGTGTCTGCGGAAATGATAATATTCGTTTGTACATTTGCAGCAGCCTGGCCGCCGCCGTCATTGAACACCACCTTGCTTGTCGAGCCAGAAGGAGCCACGCCGCCTTTCCAGTTACCACCAGAAGCAAAATTTGTGGAGACTGCATTGCTAAAATTTATACCGCTCCACACATAGGCTACCTGAATAGGAATCGGCAAACGGTAGCCAGCGGCACCGGTGGCGTCCACGGTCATTTCATAATCACCAGCGGCGATAGTGGCGTCGTTGGTGATGATCAAAGTGGCAGTATAAGTGATATTGCTTTGAAAACCATTCGTGCTTAGTGAAGTGAAGGTATTACCAGTTACTGGCGCACCATTGACGGCAAGCGTGACGGTGTCCACGCCTTGATTCACCAATCCCGAAACAGGGATGGTTAATGTCAGGAAGTTGCTCGAATTAACACCGACAGGGATTGTCAGGCGAAGTGGTGCTGACCGCACGACGACGGTTTGCGCCAACGCTGAACTCGCGGCAATGGCTAGTGTGGTGACTGCCAAGACGCAGCGACTGGCCCATGTAGAGCGCAGCGCGGTCAGGCGACTGATTTGGTTGGTGTGACTGGTTTTCATGGTTTTGTACTTATTTTTTGGGGTGGTGCTTGGAGAGTGGTTTAAGGGGGAAATTATATCCTATTGCCAAGGGATGTGGTCGTTGATCCATTCGTAGTCAACGCTTCCAGAGACATTGATGTTCACATCTAATCCAGCTACGGGTGGATAGTTGTAGGTTGGGCTTTTCTTTTTGGTTCGCTCTTCCTTCCACTTGTGAATTTCTGAATGTCCATCTGCAAAAGAGAAATTGGCTCCGCCTCCATAGTGATAACTGCCAGGACGGTTGGCTAAAACGCCATTCGCTGGAATACACCCTCCCTTTGAAATGAAAAGTGCATCGTCAATGCTATCCGGGTCTTCATCCAAAATTGCAAATGTGTTTGCTGGGCCTGGCTTGACCAAGCTGCTCGATTTTTGAAATTTCTGCGCGTAAACTCTCCCCGGTATCTGATTCACGACGTTGGCAGGTTGAACGCCATTTCCCAAAAAAGCGTTGGCAGAATAGCTTAAGACACGTTTGTCGTAACCCGCTGCCCTTTGTTGAGGAGACAGGAAATTGTCCACCGGACATTTATAAACGCCCGCGTTTTTCACATAGTCGCCAAGTTGGGAGTTATCCGGATCATTGCCATTTACGAGCTTCTTGGAGTCAATGACATCCGGAGTCAGCCCCCAAGTCATCCCGTTGGGAACGATCTTTGTCGGGAAGTTATCCTCGTGATCTCCGATAAACATCGCCCACCCCAACATAATCTGACGGGTATTACTC
Organism: Verrucomicrobiota bacterium; assembly: GCA_043741175.1. GTDB lineage: Bacteria > Verrucomicrobiota > Verrucomicrobiia > Limisphaerales > JADLHS01 > JADLHS01. Next base: position 5,645 of record JAYUAV010000444.1, on the reverse strand, counting down.
AAACATGCCGTCGCCTGCGCCTTCCCCTTCGCCTTAGCCAGTGCAGGCAACAGCATCGCAGCTAAAATCGCGATGATTGCGATGACCACGAGCAGCTCAATCAGGGTGAATGCACAGACGCGACTCAGAGTCGAGTTGCGGGATTTGGTTTGATGGGCAATTAACATTTCAATCTCAGATTCGTTACGACGATTCAGTTTTCGGTTCAATTTTGCGGCTAATATCCACTGTGTATAAACGAATATATTCGAACATCAAGCATTATTCCATTTGTGCCTTTGAACCCATTACTGGTTAGCGAGTCAGCTTCAAACAGCCTTCGCGTTCGCGACCGCTACGTTTTAAGCAATGGCTTCAACTGGGTTTCCGCCAGCGAAACCGTTCGTTGTCTGTGATTGCCACCACGAATCATGCGGCGCTGGGGCGTGGTCAATGTGCGTCAACGTCAGTTCCAGACTGCGCGTGATGTGTTGCGAGACCAACCCGCTGGCCTTACTCGCATCGCGCTTTTTCAACGCATCGAAGATGGCGCGATGCGTCCGGTCAGCTTCTTCCATGAGTTCCTGGTTGTGGCCGAATCGTTCCACGCCGAAGATGCGCGAGTGAATGTGGCTGTCTCCGGCGAGCTTGGTGAGGCGCGGGTTGCCAGCGGCCTCGATGATGGTCATGTGAAACGTGAGGTCTGATTGCAGGAACTCCGCAAGGTGTTCGCCTGTCATCAGGTTGAACCCGTTGGAAAAGGATTTGTTCAATAACAGCCGCATTTTACCGAGCAATCCTTCGAGGTGAGCGAGCCGCGCTTCAGATATTCTTTCCGCTGCTTTGGCCGCTGAGTAAGTCTCGATGGCTTCGCGAACTCCATAGAGTTGGATGGCTTCCTGTACGCCGAGTTTACGGACAATTGCCCCGGCGCGCGGGATCAAATCAACCAGACCTTCGCTAGCGAGTTTGCCCATGGCTTCGCGCACAGGCGTGGTGCTTACGCCCATTTCATTGCTGATCTTCCTGTAATCCAGCCTCGCGCCCGGCGGCAGTTCCCCAGCGAGTAGCTTGGTGCGAAGATGGTTGTAAATTTTTTCCGGTAGCAATGTGGCCATAAGTTTCTTAAAGTATTCGCAAAGTCGCTGGGTATATTCTGCTATTTTAGTTAGCTGCCTTACTCTTCCCTGTCAAAGTTTTTCTTCGGCGCGGCGATTAAAACTTCGCGCAGGATGTCAGTTCCGATTTGGACTACAACCATGATTTCCAGAAGATTGCGATTTACTCCCACTTCGGCTCTGCCTAAACAACAGCATGGCAAACGAACCCTCGCTCACACTCAAAGAAGGCGATTTAGCCCCCGCATTCACGGTCAATACCAGCGGTGGCGACAGGATTTCGCTGGCGGATTATCTCGGTCAACACGTCATCCTGTATTTCTACCCAAGGGATGACACGCCGGGTTGCACTAAGGAAGCCTGCGCCTTCCGCGATGAATTCACTGCGTTCAAGACCAAAAACGCCGTGGTGCTGGGCGTGAGCATTGACCCGGTGAAGTCCCACGACAAGTTCGTGGAGAAATACAAACTCCCGTTCACATTGCTCGCCGACGAAGACAAAAAGATCGTCGAAGCTTACGGCGTGTGGGGACAGAAATCTTTCCTCGGCAAGAAATACATGGGCATCCATCGCGTCACATTTCTGATCGGCCCTGATGGACGCATCAAGAAAATCTGGCTCAAGGTCAAACCCACGGAACACGCTGCTGAAGTTCTCGCGGCAATTTGATCACCGATTCGCGATGCTGGCAAACGGCGTCAGCACACGGATTAAATTCTGCAACTGCGCCTTCGTATGCTCACTGGAAATCACGAAGCGATAATATCCACCCGCAGGCGCGCCGAGATAATGGATCAGCGGCGGGAGAATCTTAGCAGCGAGCAACGCGCGTTTAAGTTTGGTTATCTCACTCGGCTCGCGGAAGTGCAGCGGGATGATCGTGCCTGGATGATCGGGCAACGTTAATCCTGCATCGCGTAAACTTGACTTCACCCAGCTCGCGTTCTCAACCAATCGCACGCGAAAGGATTTTCCATCAACCAACACAGCCAACGACTCCAATGCAGCGTTCGCCAAAGGCAACGGCAGCGGCGTACTTCCGACAAATGCGGGACTCGATATTAGCCTCGTCCGCAACTCACGCGAACAAAGAATCGCGCCGCCATAAACACCGAACGCCTTGCTCAACGTCACGCATTGCACGACGCGCTGACGATTCACGCCCTCCAACTCCACCGCGCCGCCGCCAGTTTTACCCAGCACCCCTGCCCCATGCGCGTCATCCACCAACAGCAGGCCATCACGCGGCAACAACTTCAAATACTCACACAACGGCGCAACCGATCCATCGTGAGAAAACATCCCATCCGTCAACACGAGAGGCCGCGCTCCGATGTCGCACCGCTTCAGCGCAGCCTCAAAGCTCGCCACATCCCGATGCTTGAAAGTCAGCACGGGACAATTCAAGAACAGCACCGCATCCCGCAACGCCGCATGAGCGCGCTCATCCAGCAGCGCATGGGAGAATTGCCCACTCAACGCCTGAGCCACGACCAGATTGGTCATGTAACCCGTGCTGGTGAGCAACGCCGCTTCCGCTTTGAAAAAACCAGCAAGCCGCTTCTCCAACCGCACGTAAAGCTCGTGATTCCCCGTGGTGATGCGCGAGGCGGCCACGTTCAGACCGTAGCGGGATAACCCATCCTTCACCGCTCGAACGATCCGTGGATGACTCGCGAGCCGGAAATAGTCACAGCCGGAAAAGTAAGACAACACCCGCCCTGCCCTGCGAACGTAGGTGCGCCGGACTTGCTGGAGAGGTTCAGCTTCGCTCATGTGTGAAAAACTTTAACCACTCGTCCGCATTGGAAGCGAGTAAAACGATCCAACAGACGAGGCTCTTTCAAAACTTTGTAGGCGACGAGGTAACGAGTTGTTCCATTACAGCACTCCCTACGTCGTTCGCTACCGTTTTGAAAGAGCCTCAGACGCATTAAAATTCGGATGCCGATTAGTTGGAGCATGTCAGTGTTGTCCAAACTGGCGTTGAGTTGTTTGTCCAGAATGCACTTTGAGCATTCCGGTTCAATCCTGTCCCTTTGTGCTTCTCGTGCCTTATCGCGGCCAACAGATCAACCGCCGAGCGTCGTCGGATCAGTCACATCGCCCTTGTTGAAATCCACGTAATGCTCCGTGAGATCGGCGGCGTACATAACCGCACCCGCTTTGCCGAGATTCAGATTGATGTGCAGTTCAAATTCCTTCGGTGACGCAGCGAGACAAAGCTGTTTGTAAGTCGCTTTCGTCGGCTGGCCACGCTTCAAGCTCCAGAGAATTTTCTTCGAGTTCGTAGCCGCGTATCCGATGTCCACCTTTTCCTCCACGACTGTCGCCGCGCTATAACCGATGGCGTCAATGATGCGTCCCCAGTTCGGATCGCCGCCATGCCAGCTTGTTTTCACGAGAGCACTATTCGCCACAGCACGCGCCGCAGCGTCCGCATCTTGAATCGTCTTCGCACCATTCACCCGCACGGTCACGACGCGATGCACGCCTTCGCCATCCCGCACGATCATCTTCGCGAGTTCGAGACAAACGTGATTGAGTGCGGCTTGAAAATTGCCGACCTCTGACTTCTGGCTTCTGACTTCTGCATTTCCCGCCAGTCCATTTGCCAGAACCAACACCGTGTCGTTCGTACTCATGTCGCCATCCACAGTGATGCGATTGAAGCTATGCGCCACCGCTTCCCGCAATGATGCCTGCAAAGTCTTCGCGTCAATCGCCGCGTCCGTCGTGATGAAACACAGCATGGTCGCGTGCAATCCACCATGCGGCAGCGCTGCTGGTCGCGCGCCTGTCGCAGACATTCCCGGCTGGATCATCCCCGCGCCTTTGCAGATACCGCCGATGCGAACTTTTTTTCCGCCGAGTGTGAACTCTACCGCGATCTGCTTCGGCTTCGTGTCGCTCGTCATGATGGCTTCCGCAGCTTCCTCGGCTTGCTTCGGGGCGTTGCCGAGGATTTGCATCGCGTGAAGAATCCCGGCCTTAACGTTCGCCATCGGCATCGTCACACCGATACGACCTGTGCTCCCGACGAGAACTTGTTTCTCTGACAAGCGTAGTTCCTCCGCCAACACCGCCGTCATCTCGCGTGCGTCCTTCATACCTTGCTTGCCGGTGCAGGCGTTGGCGTTGCCAGAGTTCACGACGATAGCCTGCGCCCTGCCCTTTTTGACGCGCTCGACGCAAACCTTCACCGGCGCGGCGCAAACCTGATTCGTCGTGAACATGCCAGCGACAGTCGCGGGCACTTCGGACACGATGAGCGCGAGGTCGAGCTTCTTGCCCTTCTGTGAACCTTTGCCGGTGCCGAGACGTTTGATGTCACAGAACACGCCGCTGGCGAGAAAGCCTTGTGGCGCGACGATTGAACCTTCAACGAGTTTTAGTTTTTGCTTCATGCGAAAAATCGGTGAGAGATTGCCACCACGCGCCAGCGCTGCAATCCAAATTCTCACAAACTAATCGTTCGCACCGCCTGCCAAGCTTAGATGCAGACAAAGAAAAAGCCCTGACTCGCGTCAGGGCTTTGTGATTTTCTCGTTGGAACTATTTCATCCGGTCGAAATTCTTCTGGAGGATCTGCCAGTCCTTGAGGCCTTTGACTTTTTCCTGCATGGACTTGTTGATCTCGGTTTCTTTCGTGTTCTTCGTCGGCTTGCTGACCTTGTAGAAGATGCCGAAGTTTCCAGGGAACGGTTCGTCCGCCAGTTTGTATGCGGCCATTTCGTTCGTCACGTCGTGATCGGCGGGGACGAGATTGAACTGACCGCCTTTGCGCGGGTTGCTCGAATCGAACGCGCCTTCGTAGAACTCCACGCACTCGCTCAAGCATTCGATGAAGCTGAAGCCGTCGTGATCCATCGCGGCTTCCATCATCTGGAGGACGTGATTCGGATTCGTATGCGTGGTGCGAGCGACGAACGTTGCGCCTGCAGCAATCGCCTGCTTCATCGGGTTGATCGGATAATCCACCGCGCCCCATTGATCCGTCTTGCTCTTGAAACCAAGCGGCGACGTGGGCGAAGTCTGCTTCTTCGTCAGGCCATAGACCCAGTTGTCCATGACGCAGTAAGTCATCTTGATGTTCTTACGCGCGGTGTGATTGAAGTGGTTGCCGCCGATGGAGAACGCGTCGCCGTCGCCACCGAACACAAACACATGCAGGTCAGGACGAGAAAGCGAAATACCACTGGCGAAGGGCAACGCGCGCCCGTGGATGTAGTGCGCGCCGTTTGCTTGAACGAAATAGGGGAAGCGACTGGAGCAACCGATGCCCGCGACCGTGGTGATCTTTTCGTGATGCATCTTGCGCTTTTCAATCAGCTTGAAATAAAGCGCAAGAACGGAGAAATCGCCGCAACCGGGACACCACGTCGGGTGATCAGCGGCAACTTCCTTTTTCGTCAACCCTTTGCGCTCTTCAGCGGTCGGGACGTGGATCGGAAGGATTTTTGGAGACTGCGGAGCGTCTGTGAGAATTTGGCTCATATAAAAATTTGTTCGGCGGAATCAATGTTTGCGCAAACCTTCGGCAACGT
>JAYUAV010000443.1:0-5646 GCA_043741175.1 Verrucomicrobiota bacterium | reverse complement strand
ATCAATGCGTGAACGTGTTCGGTGTTCACAAAATTGATTTTCATATAGACGCCGTTCTTCTTGGCATAATCTGTAAGAAATCCGGAAACTTTCGCGGCTGCTGGCGGCGCGAACATCCCTTCGCGTTTCAAAGTTCCCCAAATCAAATGTAGCCAGCAGCGGGAGTAGGCGTGAGTGGACATGGTGTTAGTGAAACCGTTAAAACGGTTTCAATCGTTCGTCGTTATTCCCAACACCCAACTGAAGTTGGGTGTTAATGAGAAAACCTGCCGACGTCCGCTTTGGAGCAAACTCTCATTCACCCCGCGTTTCAACGCGGGGTTGTGCGCGCGAACTGTTTCTGAAAACTGTTTCAACAGTTTCATTCTATGAATCATCGCGCTAGATCGTTGGATTGTTTCACGAAGTCGTCGCCGGTCCATTCGCCGTCGGCTTGGACCATCTTCTTTGCGGGCGCGGCGGCGGCGACAGCAGCTTTTTGCGCGGCTTTGCGTTCGGTCTGGCGCTTCACGAGATCGGCGTGCGTGGTGAAATACGGGAGCGCCTTGCCTTTGAAATCTGCGAGCGTCTCGAACTTGTGTTTGTCCATGAACGCGAGCAGTTCGTCGCACATGGGCTTCACCATTTCGTAACCGAACTTCATCACGCCGGTGCAGACTTGCACGGTGTCGCCGCCGAGCAGGATGAACTCCGCCGCATCGCGACCGTTCTCCACGCCACCGATGGCGGAGAGCGAACGATCGGGAAATTCACTGCGGATGAGTTGCGCCACTTCCATCACCATGCGGAGCGCAATGGGCTTCACCGCACGCGACGAATAACCGCCAGGTGTGGTGTAACCCTCAACGCTCGGCTCAGGCCGGAGTGTGTCGAGATTCACGCCGATGACACTGCGAATGGTATTGATGGTCGCGATGCCCGTCGCGCCCCCGCGCAAAGCCGCGCGGCTCGGATCTTCGATGTGCGTGATGTTCGGCGTCATCTTCGCCCAGAACGGAATCTTCGATGCGCCCTTCACCCAGCCGCAAACTTCTTCGAGGATGTCTGGGTCCTGGCCCATCGCCGCGCCCATCTTGCGTTCCGGCAAACCGTGCGGGCAGGAGAAGTTCAACTCGAACGCATCCACGCCGCACGCTTGCGAACGCTCGACGAGTTCCACCCAGCGACCTTTTTCATATTCCTCCATGATGCTCGCGATGAGGATGCGATCGGGGAACATGTCCTTGATCTTCTTGAACTCGTCCTCCCACAGCTTGAACGGGCGATCACTGATCAACTCGATATTTTCCCAGCCGATGACTTCCTTGCCGTCGGTGGAATGGAGTTTGCCGTAACGCGGCGTGACGTTGATGACTTTTGACGCATCGAGCGAAACTGTTTTGGCGATGACTGCGCCCCAGCCTTCCTTGAAGGCTTTCGCGATGACATTGAGATTCGTGCCGGGCGGGCCGGAGCCGATGATGAAAGGGTTTGGAAGTTTCAGACCGTCAACTGTTGTTGCGAGTGTGGGCATAGTTTGCCTTTTCTTTTTAGGGGTTCAGTGAAAGTGCGAGGCGAAGACGGCGCAGTGACTTGCGCGGCTGGAAGTCAGCGAGGCTGAACTTGCAGTTGCCGGTCCGGTTCTTGGACTGATGGGCATATTTTTTTCTGCGCCCTGTGCGCAGCGATGTTTCTTTCGTTGAGAACAGCCTATCGCCCGGCAAATAAAAGGGAAGCAGGAAAAATGCGCGCGCGAAAATCCTGAATCTGCCTCGATCAGAGCCGACGGATTACGCCGTCACTTCCCCACGCTGCGATGATAGACGCGCCACTCGTAGCCGTTGAGTCGGAACATCGGGAAGCCGTTCGTGGGTGCTTCAGGCATTCCCGGAAACTTGATCAACTTGAATTCGTGATCGTTCATCACCTCCACCCAGCCGATTTGTGGGCGGCTCGACAGGTTGATGACGATGACGAATTCATCTTTCCCATCCAAGCGCATGAATGTGACGAGATCAGCTTCGTTGGAATTGCGCAACCACACCACGCGGTCATTGCGGAACGCCGCGTGATCTTTCCGCAGCTTGATCAACTGGCGATAAATGTCGCGCAACGGCGGACGCTCTTTGCTCTTCCAAAAGATCGGCAACTTCTCGAACAACGCGGGATCGCCTGATTCAGCAGCGTCGCCAACCTCCATACCGTTATAGAACAGTGGCACGCCATCAAGCGTCAGCATCATCGCCTGCGCTGCGAGCGCGCCTCGCATTCCGAATCGCGCCACGGCGCGGGCTTCATCGTGATTGTCCGAGATACGAAGATGCAACGAGCCTTTGGGGAATTGCCGCTGGCTTTCTTCCCAAGAGCGGCGCAGATCACTCGCGGGCGCGCCTTCTAGCATGACTTTGTTCAACATCGCATGGAACGGCCATGCGTAATCTGCGTCGAACGCCTTCACGAGCAGGTCGGGCTTGCTGGCTTCTGCGAGCATGAAGATGTCCGGCTTCGCCTTCTGCAATTCGACACGCGCCTGTTCCCAGAAATCCGTGGGCACCATTCCGGCCACATCGCAGCGGAAACCATCCACGCCGAACTCCGTCACCCAATGCTTGAGCATCGCGATCATGTAGTCGCGCAGCTTGGGATTCGCATAGTTGAGTCCAGCCACGTCCGTCCACTCCGGAACGGGCGGAGTGATTTTTCCGTTGGCATCGCGTTTGTAAAATTCCGGCTGAGTCATCATCACGCTGTCCCACGCGGTGTGATTGGCTACGAGATCAATGATGACCTTGATGCCACGCTTGTGCGCTTCAGCGACAAGATTCTTGAAATCGTTCGTCGTGCCTTGGTCGGGATGGATCGCGTAAAAATCGCGCACGGCGTAAGGGCTACCGAACGTCCCCTTCTTGAGTTTCTCGCCATTGGGATGAATCGGCATGAGCCAGAGAATGTTCACGCCGAGATTTTTCAGGTCATCAAGCTTGGCCGTGATGCCGTTGAAATCACCGCTGGCGGAAAAGTTGCGCGGGAAGATTTCATAAACGATGCCGTCGCGCACCCATTGAGGAACAGGACGGGCAGCCATCTTGGAAAAATCCTGCTCCGCGCGCGCGCAGAAGGGACTGGCGAGCAGAGTCGCGAGAATTACCGCACGTAGGAGAGCAAACGACTTCGTTGGTGTGTTCATAGTGGCGCTGCCATTTTGCGTCGTGCTCTCACGTCACGCAATCGCGTTTCAGCCCGCAAACGAAGCATGTTTGTGCGGTCAGACCATATACCCGGCGCGTAGTCGGATTTACGAGCAGGTCAACCCTCAACATGGATCGGCAATCTCAAGCCAGAAATCGAAGCGAAGTTCCGTAATCGTTCCAAGATGAGCGGGGTGATCTTGGTGCCCGCCCCGACGATCAAGATGTCCTGCTTGGTCACGATGTCGGCGGACAACACATGCCCGGGTCGCAACTCTGGAAAATCCAAGGCCACCGGACTCTTGACTGCGGCTTCGGGCTGGCCTCGTGTTGCGAGTTCAAAACAACGCGCCACGGCATCGAGCACTGTCAGATCATAAACGCCCGTGTGCTGACGCAATTGCTCCAGTGCCTTGAATTGGGGGATTTTTTTCGCTTCGAGTTGCGCAAGGTCGGCGAGCACGCGGATGATGCGGGCTTCAAGCGGGATTTCATCACCCTTGATCGTGTCGAATGGAAACCCTGTGCCGTCGTAGTTTTTATTCTGATAGAGAACGATGCGAGCGACGGCTTCAAGGCGGGGAATCTTGCTCAAAAGGTCGTGGCCTACTTGCGGCACTCGTGCGACCGCATCTTTTTCCGGCCCGGTCAGAGTTTCCTCCGACCGCGCTTTCTGGTTCAACTCAGCGGGCAGACTCACGCAGCCGATGGGGCATAGCATGACTGCCAGATCAAGTTCCCAAGTGGACTTGAGCTCTAACACTTCCGCCACCTGCCGGGCTTGATCGCGCACGGCTTGACCACGTCCGAAGGAAACAGGATCCGAGAGCGAAAGGATTTCCATCAGCACTTTGACGCTGCCGTTCAAGGTGTTTTCCAACAGCTCGCGTTCTGCGGTGACCAGCCGGTATTGTTTGATGCCGCTGGTCAGGACTTCCGCCAACTTTTCCGGCGGACACGGTTTGTTGAGGAATTGAAATATCTGTCCGCGATTCACCGCATCCGTGGCCGTCTTCTGATCGGCGTTGCCGGTGAGCATGACGCGCACGGTGTCGGGATATTTCTGGCGCGTGATGTTGAGAAACTCGACACCGCTCATGCCCGGCATCTGCATGTCGGACACAATGACGGCGTAAGGACATTCCTTCTCGATCATCTTGAGTGCGGCAAGACTGCCGACGGCGGTGTCTATGTCGAATTGTTTGCGCAGGTTGCGCGTGATGCCGGTGAGGATGTTTGCGTCGTCGTCAACGCACAGGACTTTGTTGCTCATAATTCAGTTCTTGTTGGTAGTGGTGTCAAAAAAATCTTTGTGCCAGTCCGCCGCGTGATCGGTGAGCGATAAACGGCTCAGATATTCTGCATCCCAGGCTGGCGAGGAATCCGCAGTCTTTCCGCAACTCACGAGGGCGTTCGCTGCGTGGACGGCTGTCAATGGAGTGAACCCTTCGCCCGCGCCGAGGCTTGGTTGGTGATGCAGCGCGATGGCGTCCACCACCGGCACAGGCAATCCCCACAAGCCGAGCAGATAACCGCCCACGTCGGCGTGGTTCGCGCCGAAGGTTTCCTGTTCCGCCTTGAGCAGGTCAGCGCCCTGCGACTGGGCGAGCTGAATGGTTTTGCCGTATTGATCGGGAAAATTGAACGCGAGAACCGTTTTGCCCACGTCGTGCAGAAGCCCGGCGGCGAAGGCGTGATCCACTGTTTTCGCGACGGACTTCTCCAGTTGTGCGATGCGTTTGGCGGCGGCGGCAGCGGCGAGACTGTGATTCCACAACGCGGCGAGCGAGAAGCCGTCGGTCTTGACGGATTCGTACTGCGAGAACGCGTTGAGCGACAGCACAAGCGACTTGATCGTGTCCAAGCCCAAAAACGCCGCAGCGTCTGTCGGATTTGAAACTTCGCGCCGCAAACCGAAGAAAGCGGAGTTGACCAGCTTGAGGATCTTGGCCGTCATGCCGGGGTCTTTTGCGATGATGACGCCAACGTCCTCCAGAGCTGCATCCGGATCGTTCATCTTCTCGACGATCTCGCTGTAAAGCGACGGGATGCTCGGCAAATTTTCCATGCGGGCGACGAGTTGTTGCAGGTGCGCGTTCTTGACAGAGCCTTCCAACTCCATCGCGCGCCGGACCGTGGCGCGCAATGCTTCGGGATCACACGGCTTCGACAAAAATTGATGCGTTGAACCGACGCATTGCAGGATCAACTCCTGATCCGCGTGGCCTGAAAGAATCAGACGCACAGATTTGGGAAAACGCTTCGAGACCTCGGCGAACAGTTGCGCGCCGTTCATGCCGGGCATCCGCATGTCGGATACGATCACGTCCGCAGGCGTCGTTTCGAGGAACGCCAGCGCCTTTGCGCCGCTGTCCACAAAAGTCATGTCCCAGTCGTTGCGCATCGCCCGCATGGAGCGTTGCAATCCTTGCAACACCATGTCCTCGTCATCCACGAACAGAACAGTTTTTTTCATGCG
>JAYUAV010000442.1:0-2230 GCA_043741175.1 Verrucomicrobiota bacterium | reverse complement strand
ATGAATTGGGGCGTTTGGCGCAACAGATGGTTGACTCCACCGATCCAAAGGAAGTCGAGCGATTGAAGTCGGAAATCATGCGCGGCTTTTACGGGTGGTAGGAAAATTAGGTTGACAGAGCTTGCGAGCGCTGTTCTGCCGTTTTGCATGGCAACAATACGTCGTCGAAATCTACCTCCAGCCTTGCTGCGGCATTTGGTTGACCGCGTTCAACAGCGCGACATTTCCGCCCAACAACTCCGCCTCCTGTTAAAATGGATGGATACGCAACCCGAAGTACCGACCGGCGGATGGTTCAAGCGATTTCCTGAAATGATTGTTTGCGGCGAGGGCGAACTCATCAAAACCTTCCTGCGCTCCGACCAGACGCCGGCTGGTACGGAACTCCGATGAAGTCAAAACCCGCCAACCGCCTCGAATTCGAGCGCGACCTCTGGTCACGCGAATTCACGCTCGTCGCGGGCGTGGATGAAGCGGGGCGCGGGCCGCTGGCCGGACCGGTCGTGGCGGCGGCGGTCATTCTGCCTGCGACTTGGGCGAACGGCGGCTTTGACGCGCGGTTAGTTGACTTGAACGACTCCAAGCAACTCACCGAGGCGCAGCGCGAGAACTTTTTCGAGATCATCACCACGCATCCCGACCTCCGTTACGCCATCGCCATCGTGGACGCGGCGACGATTGATCGCATCAATATCTTGCAAGCCACGCATCGCGCCATGAACGAGGCGCTCGCCCAGTTGCAGCCGCAACCGCAACACGTCCTCGTGGACGGTCGTCCGGTAAAAAGCATGACGCTACCGCAGACCGCATTGGTGAAAGGAGATTCCCGCAGTTATTCCATCGCCGCCGCCAGCGTCCTCGCCAAAGTCACCCGCGACCGCCTGATGCTGGAGTTCGATGCGAAGTTTCCCGGTTACGGTTTTGCTACGCACAAAGGCTACGGCGTGCCGCAACATCTCGCCGCCATTGAAAAACTCGGCCACTGCCCGATCCACCGCATGAGCTTCGCCCCGCTCAAAACTACGCAACCCAAATTGATTTGAGTCACGGATGGACGGAGAACAGGAGTGACACGAATTGCGCGAATTATCGCTAATTGAATTCGCGTTAATTAGCGAAATTAGCGTCAACTCGATTTCTTCCGCAGCACGACGACGACGTTGTCTGCCAGCCCAAATGCTCCAAGAGTTTTCTCCGCCAATCCATAGAGCGCTTTCACCGGCTTTATCCACGGCTTTTGTTTCAGTGCCGTGGTTTGCTTGAGCAACTCGCCGCGTTCGGTGTTGGAAACATCACGCCCACCGCCGCGCCAATCCTGCCAGATGACAATCGGGTTGAAGTGCATAAACCGCGTCGCCACGACATCAAGTCCGACACTCTGTCCGAGTTGTCCCAGAGTTTGCGCGGAGAAATAGTTCAAGTGCTGCGGATAAACGTAACGATATTTCGCGCCGAGCAATCGCACCGCCAGCGAACGCAAATTTGGCACAAGCACGAAGCATACGCCGCCGGGTTTGAGCAATGCGTCGGCTTTTTCCAGAAACTGCTTTGGCTCGGCCAGGTGTTCCGCCACAGCCCAGAGAGTCACAACGTCGAACGGAGCGCGGAGCTCCTGCTCCGCGTGTTCCTGCCCACCCTTCGCGCGGAGCTGGGTCTCCGCGCTCCTGAGAAAATCCCCGCGCGCCACTGGCACACCGCGTGATTCCGCATAATCCAACGGCCCGCCGCTCACGTCCGTGCCAAGGATTTCGTAATCCGTTGGCCAACGCTTCTTGAGTTGAAACAGGAATCCTCCCGATCCGCAGCCGACATCAAGCACCACGCCGCGTGGACAGAATTTTCGGAACAACCGCATCTCCCGCTCGAAGCGTACGTCGGCATAGTCGCTCGCGAGTTTGGCAGGCGAGAGATAGTAGTCTGCGCCTTCCGTGTCGTAGAATTCCCCGCTGGTCATCACGACGGGCGCGGGATTGGCATAGACCATTCCACAGTCGAGACAGCGGACGAGTTGCAACTCACCCTTGCTCCAGTGCGGCTGGTTCGAGGACGCATCGCACACGGGGCAGTTGCGTTCCAGAGTTGGCGCGTGGCCGGAATCAGATTTGCGTTGAGTAGTCAGCTTGCCGACAATGAAACATCAGCACCGGACGCCGACAATGTTAATTCTGAAATTTGAAAACGCTCTGAGCAGGAGGCCGGATGGTGGGGCGCGTCACTCCGTGCGCGCCGT
>JAYUAV010000441.1:0-7992 GCA_043741175.1 Verrucomicrobiota bacterium | reverse complement strand
AAAACTCAGAAACTCAGAAAGCGAACAAGGAAAGGGATGCTACACACATTCACCCGACTTTTATTATAATACCGCCTACCAAACAGCCGCACCACGCGCGTTGCTCACCTCTTCTGCAACAGCACATTCGCCGCAGTGACAAGGCAACCGCCGATGAGCAGACGCGCGGTGAGCGTTTCGTTCGCGTAGTTGATGTTGGCCCAAACCGAAATCCACGCGGGCAGGAACAACGCCAGCAGACTTGTGAGAACCGGTTCAACGCAATAGATGAGTCCCGCCTCCGTCGCCGTCACGTCGCGTTGCCAGCGGTTCATGAACAGGTAGCCGCCCAGCGTGCAAACGATCACAAGCGTTGCCAGAATACCCCAAGTGGCCGGTGACGAATAAGCCTGCCAACAAGCCCCGGCACTTGGCGCACTCAGCCACACGCCCGGCACGCACAACACCGCCATCCCCGCGAACATCACGAATGAAAAACGGAGCGGCTGGTTGGCGGCATAGCGCGGGCGTTCGAGCCAGAGGATTTGGCCGGTGAACAGCAGCGACGCGATCAGTGTTTCAGTTTCGCCGCGACCAAGCTTGAGCGAGTTGAAATCCAATCCCGCAAGAATCGCGAGGCCGATCATCACCAGCACGATGCTCACAATCACTTTTGGCGCGGGCCGATGGCGGTGAACAAGCGCGACCCAAACCGGTATGAACACAACATAGCATTGCGTGAGAAAGGCCGAGGTGGACGCGGCGGTGTAAGCGAGGCCGTCCATCTGAAACAGGATGCCGCCGACGCCAAAGACTGCCAGGCCGAGTCCTTGTTCAAGTTCGAGGCGGGAGATTTTCAGCAAGTCGCGCCGAAGGAACAACGCAAGCAACACGCCCGCCGCTCCGAAGCGATACATCACGCCGAGCGACGTGAAGAACCAAGTGCCCGCGTCCGGCAGAAGTTTTTGCTGCTCCAGCGCGAGTGCTTTCATCAGCGGAAAACTCGACGCCCAAAACGTCGTCGCCAAAAGCAACATGGTGATAGCGCGGCTGCGACGGGACGCCGGTGTGCTGACAGGGTTTTGGTTCACAAGGATTTTTTCTACGGCCTTCAACTCATCACGAAGCGCGAAGCATTGCTCCGTCCAACCCGTGAACTCCCGACTACACCTTGCGCCCGGCTTCCTTCGAGAGACGCGAAAGCATCTTTGTTTTCGCCAGCAACGTCTTGTCAGCGTCCAGTTCCTTCACCGTTTCATTCATGCGCGCCGACCAGTTTGTGTTTGAGGTCAAGCCGGGCACGTTGAACCGAGATGTCTGCGCGAATACATCCTGCACTTGGAAAACAGCGATCCACGAGTTCGATAACATCACAGCGCGAGTGAACGCTTCATGCACGCGATTGTTGAACTCGCGCGGCGGTTCTTCATCGTACAATCCGCCAAAGTTCATGATGCGGCGCAATTCCCAGCGGTTATGTTCCACCTCGTTGCCCGCGTCAATGTTCGCCCAGCAATCATTCCACATGAGCGCGATGGGTGTGTGATCGTGCGTGGCGGGCTGCGCGAGCGAGAGACGCGGATACTTCTTCGGATCGGAGTAGCTGTAATCATGTTCGCGGAACAACATCGGGATGCGGAAGCCGGGCATACCGAGTTTTTCCAGCGTGGGCGGAACGTAATCCGGCACCATGCCGAGGTCTTCAGCCACCACGATGGTTTCGCCCGATGCGTCTTGAATCATCCGCAAGAGTTCCTCGCCTTGAGCTTGGTTCGCCGCCTTCTGCTCGTGCGTGTCATCGGGGAATTGTTTGAACCCCGGCAGCCGACCGCCACAACGATCTGCTGCCTCCGTCTCGTTGAGCGAGAGAAATTCTGCGTTGCGATCTGGCGTCCACGGGAACGAATAGATGCGGAACAATCCCAACACATGATCAATGCGGAAGAGATGAAACACCTTCTGAATGTTGCCCACACGCACGCGCCACCAATCGAAATTGTGCCGCCGCAATTCGTCCCAGCGATAATTCGGGATGCCCCAGTTCTGTCCCCACTTGGCCGTGAACGGATCACTCTTGAACGTCCGTTCCGGCGGCGCGCCACCGCTCCAGTCCAGATCGAAGATGCCGCGATTCGCCCACACGTCCGCGCTGTAACGCCCCACGCCGAACGGGATGTCGCCCATCAGATAAACCTTCTGCTCGTCGCCGTAAGCCTTCACGTCCTGCCATTGCGTGAACGCGATCCACTGCACGTACGTGAAGAAAAGTTGTTTGCGACTAAGAGCATCGCGTCGCTTTTCCGGGAGCGACAACAACCACGTCCGCGCGCGACGCGGGCCTTGATGTTGCAGTTGCCAGCGATCCCACGTCGGCGCACCGCCGTTCTCCTCCATCAACACGCGGAACAACGCATAATCCGAAAGCCAGTCCGCATTCTCCTGCATGAACTCGCGGAACAACGCAGCGCGTTTCGTCTCCTTGTTGAAATGCTCCGCTAGAAAATTCGCGAACGCCGCATCCAGCAAATTACGCTTCAACGCCTTCACCTTGGGATAATTCACCGCACTCGCGCGCGTCTCCGCCAGCAACGCAGGCGTGGCGATCTCCTTGATCTCCGCAGCCGAGATGTCCGGCAACGTCTTTGGCGAGATGGCGATGGTCGCTGGTTCGATGGCGAGCGAACTGATGGCGTTGTAGGGAGAATTATCGTCACTCGTCTCGTTGATGGGGAGCGTCTGAAAAATGTTCAAGCCGTGCCGCGCACACCAATCAATCATCTGCCGCACACCGTCCGTGTCACCGATGCCGAGATCGGATTCCGTGCGGATGGCGAATACAGGTTCAAGGATACCGGCGAGCGATTGGTCTGGGCTAAGTTTCATTACGCGCGTCGGATCTTGTCAGACGGACAGAAGAAATCAAAGCGCACAAAAATGCGGGATTGCGCCCCGAAGTGGCGGTCACGCTTTGATAGGGGCGCGTCACTCCGTGCGCGCCGCTGCGTGGTATGCGCACGACGGCGCGCACGGAGTGACGCGCCCTACCATCGCCCGCGCTCGACTCAGACCTTCGGCAACTGCCACGGATCGCGGCGCGGACGTTCCAGCATCTTATTCGCTTCGTCGTCACCGACAAAACGCTCGGCTGCGGGATCCCATTTCAATTTCTTCCCTAGCTTGATCGCAATGTTTGCCAGATGACAGACGGTGGAGACTCGATGGCCGATCTCGACGGGGAAGTAAGGGTCTTTGCGGCTTCTCACGCACTGGAGAAAGTCGTCGTGCTCGCCGTTGGGATTCGTGTAAAGACGGATTTCCTTCTCGCCGATCACGGCGTTTAGAATCTCCGACGAACTCGCCTCGACTTTCCCGCGCCAACCTTTGTTGCCAACCCAACCCTCTGTGCCGATGAACTTGATGCTGGGATCACCCGCCTTGCACGTCATCACCACACCATTCGCGTAGCGATAAGTGATGTCGAAATCCTTCGCGGTGTCGTAAAGGCCGCCGCTCCAGAATTTGCCCGTGCCTTCCACTTCCACCGGGCCGGAGTGTTCGGTGTTGTTCGCCCATTGCGCGGTGTCAAACAAGTGCGTGCCCCAGTCGCAGATGATTCCGCCGGAGTAATCCTTTATCCAACGGAAATTAAAATGCACGCGGTCGCGCGTGTAGGGCGCGAACGTCGCCGGGCCGAGCCACATCTCGTAGTCCAGATGCTTCGGCACGGGCTGAGGCGTGGGATCGCCCGCCATCTGCGGTTGTTGCGGCAGGATCACTTCGATGCGCTGGAGTTTGCCGACGCGACCATTGCGAACCAATTCCGCCATGCGGTGATATTCTGGGAGAGAACGATCTTCGGTACTCGTCTGGAAAACTTTTTTATATTGGCGAACGGCTTTGACGAGCAACTTGCCCTCGTCAATCGTCAGCGTGGGTTTCTCGCATTGAACGTCCTTGCCCGCTTGCATCGCCAGGATGCTGATGATCGTGTGCCAGTGATCCGGCGTGGAGATCATCACCGCATCAATATCCTTGCGCGCAAGCACGGCGCGAAAATCCTTCGTGGTGAAACAATCTTCGCTCTTGTAGTGATCGTTGATCGTTTCCTGCGCGCGGATAAGGCGGTTGCTGTCCACATCGCAAGCAGCAACGACTTGTGCGCCCTTGTGTTTCAGATATGGGCCGAGATTCCAATTCACGCCATGATCGCCCGTGCCAATGAAGCCGACGGCGATGCGATTGTTGGGTGAAGTTTTTCCACCCAACCCCAGCACGGAGGACGGAACGATTTGCGGCGCGAGACCCAGGGCGAACGCGGCTGCGGTGGTCTTGTGAACGAAACTCCGGCGTGAGACGCCTGAACTATTCTTTGCCGGATTTGGATTTTCGGTCATCGAAACTTTGCGGTTATGACGAGGGATTTGCCGCGTCCGCATCGGAATACCTCCCTCCGCCTGAATGTGCAACTCTGGATTTATCGCAAAACGCGAAAGTCAAAACGCACCCTGCCAGCAAAACACAGGCAGCCGTTCAAATCTCCAACTGCTTCTCGAACCTTGTGAGATTGCGCGCGCTGTTTTGATTGACCACAACCACATCTTCCAACCTCACGCCGCCGAGTCCGGGATAGTAAAGCCCCGGCTCGACGGTCACCACCTGTCCTGCAATGAGCTTGCCGTTGGAGAATTGTCCCATGCGCGGCGACTCGTGGATGTCCAAGCCCAACCCATGCCCCGTGCCGTGGAAAAATCCTTCCATGCGTCCATTGCGGCGTCCAGTCTTGTAACCTTGTTGCTCGAAAAATTCCACGATGGCGTTATGCGCGTCCTTCGTTGGCGTTCCAGCGCGGACTTTCTTGAAACCAATCCCCTGCCCTTTGAACACCGTGTCATACAATCGCCGCACACCCTCGCTCGCCTTGCCACGCACCACCGTGCGCGTGATGTCTCCGAAGTAACCGGTCTTGGCCGAGCGCGGGAAAATATCAATGATGATCGGCTCGTTGGCGCGCAACGGCCCGAAACCGCGCTCATGCGGATCGCAACCTTGAATGCCGCCAGCCACAATCGTGTTCGCAGGAAGTCCGCTCGCTTGCAGTATGGCGCAATCAATCACCGCGCGAAGTTTCTCGGACGTGAGCGCGACATTGTGGAACATGAGCCGGCGGTCACGCCCGATCTTGGACGCACGCAACACATGCATCGCCTCCGACATCCCGACTTCCGCCATCATCAACGCCGCGCTGATCTTTTTCACTTCGGAAGCGTCTTTGATTTCGCGTTCGGGAAAGAAGTTCCCTTTCGTAGTCGTCAGGCTTACGCCGAGCTTCTTCAGTTCGCCCGCCACGCCAAATGGAAAGTTCGGTGGCACGACAACGCTGCGGATTTTCTTCTCGCGCAAGATCGCGGCGATGACATGCGCGTGCCCCGGTGATTTCACACCTTGCTTACGCAAACTCTCCTGATACTTGCTCAACGCCAATGCCCGGCAATGCGGCGCAGAACGCGGTGCGCGGTCGATCTCCAGATCGCTCAACACGATGTAAGGCCGCCCGCCCAGTCGCAGATAGATAAATGGATCAGGCACAAACATGCCGACGGCGTAAAGCATGTTCGCGTCATGCTCGCTGTCAGCCAGCATCAACAGATTTTCGGATTTGCTCATGGACGTTTCGTTGGAGGGATTGCACTTCTGAATTCAGACTTCAAACACCAAACAACCGGTCTCCCGCGTCACCCAGACCGGGCACGATGAAGCCGCGCTCGTTCAACTTCGCATCAATCGCCGCTGTGAAGATTTGGATCGTCGGACAATGCTTCCGCACATGGCGGATGCCTTCGGGGGATGCGACGAGATTGACCAGCCGCACATCATGCGCGCCAAGTTCTTCCAGCAAACGCATCGCAGCTACCGTGCTGCCACCCGTCGCCAACATCGGATCAATCAAGATGACTTCGCGCTTCCGCAAATCCTTCGGCAGACTCTTGTGATAGAACTGCGCTTCGAGTGTTTCCTCCTGACGCTTCAATCCGATGAAGCCCACGCGCGCTTTCGGGATCAATTGCAGAATAGAATCCAACATCCCAAGTCCCGCGCGCAACACTGGAACAAGCACCACTTCACGACTCAATCGTTTTCCTGTCGTCTTTGCCAGCGGCGTGCGCACAGAAACTGTTTCCGTGGCAAATGTCCTCGTTGCCTCGTAGATCATCAACGCCGCCACCTCGCTCAACACGCGACGAAATTCCTGCGGCTGGGTTTGCTCATCGCGCAAGCGCGTGAGGTTGTGCTGCACCAACGGATGCGTGATGACCGTGACGCCCTTCATGATTCAACGCAAGAATGTGGACGTGATGAAATACATGCGACCCGCTTCGAGCTTTGGTGAATCCATGCCGATGTCCACCTTCACCACGCGCGCCTCGCTCTTGCCGAGGATACTGAACAAGTCCGCAAAATCCACGCGCTGCCGATATTCGATGATGCTTGCGCTGCCCTTGATGTTCGCAATCTTCTCCGCACGATTCACCGCCACATCGAACCCGCCGAGTTCATCCACGAACCCAAGCTCCTTCGCTTCTTTGCCGGAGAACACGCGACCATCCGCATAGCTCGCCCAATCGCTTATGAGCGAGCGGCCATCCTTGTTCATGTCATGCGCGGCCTTGCGACCTTCACCCACCACGTCTTTGAACTTGCTGTAAGTATCATCAATCAACTTCTGCACCATCGCGCGTTCTTCGGGTGGAATGTCCGCCTGCAAACGATCTCCACTGAGCATGTCTTTGAACTTTCCGCTCTTGTACACGTCCGGACGCAACCCGATCTTGTCCATCAGCCCGCGATAATTATAGCCGTGCATGATTACGCCGATGCTGCCGGTGATCGTGAGTTCGTTCGCCACGATCCATTCGCACGGCGCGGAAACATAATAGCCGCCCGAAGCCGCGAGCGATCCCATCGAGACAATGACTGGCTTGCTGGAATCTTCCTGAAACTTTCTGATCGCATTCGCGATGTCGTCCGACGCGAGTACTTCGCCGCCGGGCGAATCCACGCGCAAGATCACCGCCTTCACATCGTCGTCGTTCTCCGCGCGTTTCAATTGCGCCTTCACCACCTCCACCATGTTGTAACCACCGCGATCACTCGAATGGCTCGTGATGATTCCCTCGATGGGCACGACCGCGATCTTGTCCGAGCCTTTGTGATCTTCCACCACCACTTCATCCAAACGCGGCCCGCCGTGATGATGCACACCACCGACATTGCCCATGCCGCTGAACACGCTGCCGATGTTCATCAACATGCTAAACGCGAGCATCACAAACAGAATGCTGGAGACAATGATCCAACCCCAGCGACGCGGCTGACGCGTAGGCGGTGGAGCCGTGATGACTGGCGGTGGAGTGTGAAAAGGCGGAGGCGTTCCGGGAATCGGCGGTGTGTTGCTTTCCATAATGCCCGCACCCTAGCCAAACCCTTCAAACGCAGCAAGCGGATTGCGGTCAAGCTCGGTACGTAGGCCCTGCCCGTGACCCCATACACAGTTGCGGACGGACTCCGCGCCCACTAGAGTTTCATCGTGAACGCGCTGACCAAACAGGAACAACTCGTCCTCTGCCTCGTGCTGGGAATGTTGCTCATGGGCTGGGCGGTGAAATCCTATCGCACCGCGCATCCGTCCACGCAGATCGTCCAGCACGCCACACCTTGAATTGATATGCAGGAACTGACTTTTGAAACCACGCTGGCCTTGGTACTCGCCAAGGACCCGCGTTACCCGCGCGACGCCTACCTCTTCGTGAAGGACGCGCTTGATCATACGCAGAAGATCGTGTTGAAAGAAAACAAAGGCGAAATGCGCCACGTCACAGGTCAGGAATTGCTTGACGGCATACGCGATTACGCGCTGGTACAATTTGGCCCGATGACGCAGATGGTCTTTGAGGAATGGGGCATCAAACGCTGCGAAGATTTCGGTGAAATTGTCTTCAACATGGTGGAGATCGG
>JAYUAV010000440.1:0-3744 GCA_043741175.1 Verrucomicrobiota bacterium | reverse complement strand
GTTCAGGTCTTCATAAACTGCCTCCGGCTTCACGTCATCCTTGGGACGAATCTTCGGCGCAACCTTGTCCCACGTCACACGGGTGACCACCACACGGATGAGTTGCTCGCCGCCGCACTTCATCTGTTCGTTCAACTCGATCTCCGGCGTGACGCGCCGCTCAAAGTGGAAGGGATCAAAAGCGAATGATGAATGATGAATGATGAATGATGAATTGGTCAGCGTCGGAATCTGCGCCAGCAAATCGCGACACACCTCGATCTCGCGCGGAGAATCTTCTGTGAGTGAAACGCGGATGGTATCGCCCAATCCATCGCACAGCAGCGAGCCGATGCCGATGGCGCTCTTGATACGACCGTCTTCGCCTTCGCCCGCTTCGGTGACGCCGAGGTGGATCGGATAATTCCAATCCGCGCCTTCCTGCTCCAATCGTGCTACGAGCAAGCGATAGCATTCGATCATCACCTTCGGGTTGGACGATTTCATCGAGAACTTGAAGTTGTGGAAGTTGTGCTTGCGACAGATGCGAGCGAACTCCAGCGCGCTCTCCACCATGCCAAGCGGCGTGTCGCCGTAACGGTTCATGATGCGGTCGCTGAGTGAACCGTGGTTCGTGCCGATGCGCATGGCGCGCTTGAGCTTGATGGATTCCAGCACCAGCGGCGTGAACTTTTCTTCGATACGCCGCAACTCCTCGGCGTATTGCGCGTCCGTGTATTCCTTGATCGCAAACTTCTTCGAGTCGGCGTAATTGCCTGGGTTCACACGCACGACTTCCACCCACTTCACCGCCTCCATCGCGGCTTCAGGTTTGAAATGGATGTCCGCAACGATGGGAACATTGCAGCCACGCTTGCGAAGTTCAGTGACGATGCTCTGCAAATTCGCCGCATCCTTCACGGTGGGTGCGGTGATGCGGACGAGTTGGCAACCGACGGCGACGAGATCAAGCGTTTGCTTCACGCTGGCCGCCGTGTCCATCGTGTCGCAGGTGATCATGGACTGCGCCACGACGGGATGGTTTCCACCGACAACAACGCCTCCGTTCGCTGGATCGCCGATGACGACTTCGCGCGTCTGGCGGCGTTTGAAGACGTAGAGAGACTCGCAGTAACGCATGGGAAAACTATTTCTTGGGAACGAAAACAATTGGCTCATTGGCGCGACGCTCACTGTTCGCGCTACGCACCCAATCACCGATGTCGTAGAACGCGATCCACAACATGAAACCAATCAGCACGAGCGCGAATCCACTCTGAATGTAATTCAAAATCTTCGGATGTACCGCGCGCCGACGCACAACCTCGATGAGCGAAAGCAGAATATGTCCGCCATCGAGAACAGGAAGCGGCAGCATGTTCAACATGGCAAGGTTCACGTTCAACACGACGCTGAACCACAGCACCCAACGCCAGCCGTCTTCATTCTCAAAAAAGTTTTTATAGACGCGAATGATCATCACGGCACCGCCGAGTTGTTGCACGCCGATGTCGTTCTTTTTGTTAATGACCGCGCCGATCGTCGCGAAAATTTGTTTTGCGCTCGCCTCGATCTGTTCCCACGGGCCGGGGTATGTCAGCGCGTGATTTGTGTTATCAAGCCAGACGATGCCGAAGATCGGCGGGAAGTTCGTGGGCGTGGTCGGAGTTGCAGCAAGAATCTCCTTGTTGAATTCCTCCGTGCCGCGACGAACGGTGAAATTAATCGGTGGAGAACTCTTGTTTGTCATCAACTCCTGCGCGTATTCCACGGCGATCAGACTGAGAATCTTTTCGCCATTGATGGCAACGATTTCATCTCCGCGTTTCAGTCCCGCCAAATCTGCCGGACTGTTCGTCAACACGTCACCAACAACAGGCTTGGCGATTGGCCCCAGATAAATCTGACGCAACGACCGCCGCTCATACCACGAGGTCTTCTGCTTGATGTAGCTGGGATACGCCATCGCTTCCTTGCCATCGCGAAGATATTTCACAGCGATGTTTGTCCCTTCGCTCGTGATGATGCGCCACTTGATGCTGTCCTGTGAAGGCGGGCCGAAAGTTTTGATCGGGTGACCATCCACCTCCAGCACCTTATCGCCCGCGCGCAGACCGGACTTCCAAGCAGGACCCTCTGGGGTCACCCAACCGAGAACAGGTTCGACATCCGCCGCACCTTCCGGCTTTCCAACCTGCCATACGATGACGGCAAAAAGTATCGCGAGCAAGAAACTGAACAATGGCCCCGCGAACGCCACGATGATTTTGTCCAACGGCGAAACATTCGGCAACTGCTCTGCCTTCTCGTCGGTCTTTCCTTCGATGGCTTCCATTGTCGCCATTTGCGGAAGCGACACGTAGCCACCGGCGGGAATCCAGCCGAGCGCGTATTCGACGCCGTTGATTTTTTTGCACCAGATCGGTTTGCCGAACCAGATGGCGAAGCGTTCCACCTTCAACCCGCGCCAGCGTGCAGCGAGGAAGTGACCGAGTTCGTGGACGAAGATAAGCAGGTTCAGCGCGAACAGCGCTTCCACGACGACGATGATGATTTTCAATATAGACATGCGATAAACGATTTACCCAAAGGGCGCGGGGAGTATAGCGGTCAAACTGTAGTGAGCAATGACGGCTTTCAAAGTTATGCTCCGAAGGCCGCAGTCCCGATTCACTATTTCTTCAAGCGAAAGAATCTGGCGGCGTTTGTGGCGGGGATCGTGACCACGGTGCGATTGTTCGTGAGCGAGGCAGGGAAATTGGTCAACACCGTCCAAGTGTTCGTCGAGACGAGGTTCGTCCTGGATTCGAGCGTGAACTCGGTGGCGAATCCGTTCCACGAAAGCTGGACGTTTGTTCCTGACCGAGAAATCGCCAGCGTCGGATCGGCGAGTATCTTGAGAACAAAACCGTCCTTGTCAGAGAATATCCCAGCAGTTGAGGAAGGTGATGTTGGAAATGTGCTGTTCCCCGCCACTCCCACCACATAAACGTTGTTGCCCGCGTCAACGGTCACACCATACGCGGCGTCGTCGGCTGTGCCGCCGATGTACGCCGAATAGTTCAACACTGAGCCTGTGCTGTTGAGTTCTGCGATGAATGCATCAGACGCGCCGGAGTTTGTCCTGCGTAAAAATCCAATTGCGGAGTTCGTAGGGAAATTTATAGACGCCGTAACACCGACGATATGTGCGCTGCCCGCAGAATCCACAGCCACATCCCACGCTTCATCGCTGGCTGAACCGCCAAACGTAACCGAGTAATCCCAGTTGGTGAGCGACGGATTCAGTTTTGAAACAAACGCGTCAGGAGACAGTGTGTTGGTCATCACTGACGAATAAAGGTTGGTGGAAGTTCTTGGAAAATTCGCCGAGCGCGTCGAACCCGCCACGTAGATCGCGCCAGCAGCATCCGTCGCCGTCCGGAACGCGAAGTCATCGTTCGTTCCACCTAGATAGCTGGAGTAGTTGATCACTGAATTCGTCGCGCCAACAATCGTCACGAACGCGTCGTAGGCAGACGAGAAGTTCGTCGTGCCGTTGAACAGGGGTTGCACGGCATTCGTCGTCGTCGGAAATAAACTCGAAGTCGTGTAGCCGACTAAGACCGGTTCGCCTGCTGAATCCGTGATGACATCGGTCGCGTAATCCCGCCCTGCCCCGCCGATGTAGCGCGAATAGATCACGCTCGTCCCGGACGCAGCGAGCTTGATCACAAAGGCATCTTCACCACCCGACAGACTGTTCGTGGTCACGACCACGTTTGT
>JAYUAV010000439.1:0-7083 GCA_043741175.1 Verrucomicrobiota bacterium | reverse complement strand
CGCGGCCTTCAGGCCGCTTCAACGCCCGAGTGTCAGTGGATGAAATGCTTGGCCTGCGTGCTTCCGGACGGTGAAGCGGCGTAAACGCCGCGCTCCGAGTAGGATTGGTATCGGGGGCAGTGTCAAGATGCGCCCCCTCTTAGTTGCCTCAAATCCTCGCGCTCGACTTTTTCACGCTCCCTTCACACAGTCTTCGCATGGCTAAAACTCCATCCACCATGCTGCCGCTCGGCACGACAGCTCCTGATTTCAGATTGCCGGACACGAACGGCAAACTCGTTTCGCTTGGCCAATTCACCGGTCAACCCGCGCTGCTCGTCATGTTCATCTGCAACCATTGCCCGTTCGTGAAACACATCCGCAGCGAACTCGCGAACATCGGTCGTGATTATTCCACGCGCGGCGTCGGCATCATCGCCATCAGCTCCAACGACGCGGCCAATTATTCCGACGACAGCCCAGCGAAGATGAAGGACGAAGCGCGCGCCGCTGGATACAACTTCCCCTATCTCTACGACGAATCCCAAGCCGTAGCCCAAGCGTATCGCGCCGCCTGCACGCCGGATTTCTTTCTCTTCGACCGCAATCATCGCCTCGTCTATCGCGGTCAACTGGACGACAGCCGCCCCGGAAACGGAATTCCAGTCACCGGCAAAAACCTCCGCTCCGCCCTCGACGCACTCGTGAATGGAAAACCTGTCACCACCGCACAAACCCCCAGCCTCGGCTGCAACATTAAGTGGAAGCCCGGTAACGAACCGGATTACTTCGCAAAGTGACACTGTTGGAAACCGAACGAGACCTGTCGCGAAAGCCCACAAGACTTACAAACTAGGGCGCATCCTGGTTTTTGAGGACCTCTAATTTATGACAAGGTTGTAGCCGAGCTTGGCGAGTTCAATTGTAATGCCGGAGCCAAGGCTGCGTGCCGAGCTGGTGATGAGGGAAACAGGATTCATCCACGCGCAGGACAGATTTTTACGCCCTGAGAAAAAATCAAAACTGCGATGGCTGAAAACTGGAGCTGCGACTGTGAATTATTACACTTTGCAACGTGTGATAAACGGCTTCGCTTTTCATCGTCAGCTTGTTTCCGCCATCCTCCTTCGGTTAGCTTCATCGCATGGAATTGCCGCCGCTCACGCTGTCCACTCTTTATCTCGTCGCCACACCCATCGGAAATCTGGAGGACATCACGCTGCGGGCGATCCGCGTATTGAAGGAGTGCGATGTCGTTGCCGCCGAAGACACGCGCCGTTCAGGGCAATTGCTGAAACACTTCGGCATCTCCAAACCGTTGCTCAGTTATTTCCAGTTCAACGAAGCCAGACGCAGCGAGGAAATCATAGAACGTTTGCGACGTGGAGAAAAAGTCGCTCTCGTCACCGATGCGGGCAGTCCCGGCATCAGCGATCCGGGCGAGCGCGTGGTGAAAGCCGCCATCGCTGCGGGCTTTCGCGTGGAGGCTGTGCCCGGTGCGTGCGCGCTGGTCGCTGGATTGACGGCGAGCGGCCTGCCAACGGAGGAATTTCATTTCATCGGCTTCCTCCCGCACAAATCCGGTCAACGCCGCAACAAGTTGGAATCCCTCAAAGCATTTGAGGGCACGCTGGTGCTTTATGAATCGCCCTATCGCATCGAAAAGCTGCTGGTTTTACTCAGTGACGTTTTCCCGTTGCGACAAGTGGTGCTGGCGCGCGAACTCACAAAAAAGTTCGAGGAATTCCTTCGCGGCAAACCGGCGGAACTTCTGGTGCTGACGCAGAAGCGAACGCTCAAAGGCGAGTTTGTCGTCTTGATCGCGCCAGCGGGTGAATCCGATGTCGAGTCTCAGAACCAAACCGGGGGTGACTGAAACCGCCGCGCCATCGGCTTCGTTACTCCATATCTTGCCCACCATTTGGTGAACGAAATGAGGTGGACGACGTTGGCGGCGGGTCGCCGCCAACCCCACGCCAGAGGCGTATGCTCCCCAATTCCTACTGCATCCTTTCGGCTAAACCTGATCCCTCTGGAATGGACAAAGGCGTGATCCTGACCGAACCGCTCACGGGCGTATCACCAGATTTGGGGGCGTTTGAAGACGGGCTTTGATGTGTCATAGTGTTCCGCAGTTATATCCATGAAAAAAATTCTATTCACTTTGTTTCTTTGCGTTGCTGTTCTCAGGATTGGCAGCGCAGCGAACGACATCCCGACTTACGAGTCGTTTCCCACCAACTACGCGAACGGCGCGCGCCTTCGTGACCTTGCCAGCTTTGACGCGGGCAACAGTCTCGGCAGCGGAAGCAATCTGACAAACTCATGGGCGGCTGGACTGACTTATCCGGGACTCGTCGGCTCCAACAGCACCGGGGGCGTCATCGCCAACGGCATCCCCGGCAGCGGACGCGATGCAGGCTTTCAACTGAATCCTGTGGTGACATTCAGTGCTGTGACCAATTCGCTTTACGCCTCGTTCCTGTTAAAAATCCAGACTTCGCCGACGGGCACAAATCTGATCGCGCTGTTCTCCGGCGGAACGGGTGGAGGCGCAACGCCGGTGGCGGGCGTGTATTTGGATTCCAATAACAAGCTGTGGATTTCAAAATCTTCGGCCACTCCCGCCACCAACACAGCCGGATCGCTCGTGGTTGGGGAAACAAATCTCGTCGTCTTTCGTTACAGGTTCAGCGCGGCGCAACCGGATGAAGTCGCACTGTGGTTGAATCCTGGAGTGAACACGTTCGGTGCGGACGAATCTGGCGTTCCCGCCTCAACCATTTCCACCACGAATGCCTCCGACTCGCCGTCGGTGGCTTCGTTTATTCTCGCGCATCGCACCACTGCGGGTATCAGCGCGAGCGGGTTCAAGTATCTGGATGAGATTCGCGTCGCAACAAACTGGGCTGCCGTCACGCCGCCGACCACACCGGCGACGAATTCCCCCACCCCGCAGCCGCGCATCACTCAGTCGTTCCTGAGCGGCGGCAACCTCGTGCTGCGCGGCACGAACGGCGTGAGCAACGGAGTCTATCAAGTGTTGAGTTCCACCCTGGTCGTCACGCCGATGACCAACTGGCCCGCCATCGGCACGAACCTGTTCGACGCGAGCGGCAACTTTGATTGCACCAATCCAGTTTCGCCGAGTGACGCGCAACGGTTCTATCGCATTCTCGTCGGTGGACAATTCACGCAACCGACAGTCATCGCGCCAAGCATCACGACACAACCGACAAACTTGACCGTGCTCGCTGGACAAACCGCGACGTTCTACGGCGCAGCGAACGGCACAGCACCGCTCGCGTATCAGTGGTTCTTCAACACAAATACACCGCTCGCCAATGGGACGAATGCGACTTATGGGATCACCAACGCACAGGCCGTCAATGAAGGGAGCTACACGTTGCGCGTGACTAACTCTGCTGGCTCCGTCACGAGCGTCGTGGCGACGTTGACGGTGAACGTCCCGCCCTCCATCACCGCGCAGCCGCAAAGCCAGACCGTCACCGCGAGTAACGCGGCGGCATTCACCGTCGTTGCGGCGGGCGACGCGCCGTTGAGTTATCAATGGTATTTCAGCAACGCGCTCATTCTGAATGGGACGAATGGGACATATGCGATCAATGGGGTAACGACCAACAACGCGGGAAATTATTTCGTGGTCGTGACAAATAATTTTGGCGCGGTGACGAGCAGCGTCGCCACGCTCACGGTCAACGCGGCGAGCGGCGCGCCGGACTTCAGCATCACTGGATTCGCGACGTTAAGCGGATTTTCTTCCAACGGAACATTGCGGGCAGGCGGCACGACTGGCGGCGCAGGTGGAATCCATGTTCAAGTGTGGACGGCTCTTGAGTTGGCGAATCATCTGCAATCCAACGCCACCCTCATCATCCAAGTGATGACCAACATTGATCTCGGCATCGCAAGTCTCGCCGCCGGCATCACGCAGCCGACTTACTCAAACTTTCTGGCGGCGGAGGTTTTGGTGCGCTCGCACAAGACACTTTATTCAACCAACGGCTCCACGCTGTCGCACGGAACCTTACGCATGGGCAAACCTTCGTTGGGCGCGCAGCAGAACATCATCATCCGCAATCTCAAGTTCGCTGACCTGTGGGAATTTGATCCCACCGGCAATTACGACTCGAAAGGTTGGGACTACGTCCATCTCGAAGAAGGCAGCCATCACGTCTGGGTGGACCACTGCGATTTCGACAAGGTGTACGACGGCATCATTGACGTAGTTCACGCCTCGGACTACGTGACGGTGTCTTGGTGCGTCTTCCGCGATCAAAAGAAGTGCAGCCTTGTCGGCCACAGCAACACCAATGAAGCTGAGGACACAGGCCATTTGAACGTCACCTTCCACCATAATTACTACGTGAACGTGGACGAGCGGTTGCCCCGGATGCGCTTCGGCAACGCGCATGTGTTCAATCTTTATTGCGAAGACCTCGGCGGAAACGGAATCCAATCCACCTGCGAAGCGGCGACACTCGTTGAAAACTCTTATTTCTACCATCCGGTTTCCACTTCACTCCCGACACGTGAAGAGAACGGAACTGCCTCTGGTTTGCCCAACAACGGAAAAGGTTTCCTCAAGGTGGTGAACAGCACCATCGTCAATCTGCCCGCTGTGAACGTCCAATTCCGCCAGTTCGGTGAAGCTACGTTTCAATTCAACTCACCCTTCGTCAGCGCAGTGCCTCCCTATCCTTACACGTTGGACGTCACGGCCAGCGTTCCCAACATCGTCACCAACTGGTCCGGCGTGAACAAAGTCACGAGCCTGCCCTGAGTCGGACCCATTTCTCTGCATCAGTTGATCGCAGTGCGCTTTTTTCACCCACAGTTGCCAAGGTGAAGCGGCGGAACTTATTCGCTTAACACACAGGTCAAACCCAGCAAGACCACGACAGCGGTGAACCCAATCAGAATGTGGGCGTTCCGCAATGGCTTCGATCTTTGGGGCGTGGGCGCAAGTTGGACTGGCAACGGCAACGGCTTCAAACTCGGCGGTAACGGCGCGGGCGGCGATTCCAAAGGCACGCACTACATTCTGTGGCCGGGGACGGCCACACTCCGCCCACTGCGAAATCCAACTTCAGAGTTCGTGGTTCAAAAGAATTTCCTGCGCTTGCGCACACCATCCGCTCGGCTACTCTCCCCGCGTTAGAGAAATCACAACGACCAGAATCATTTATTAAAAACAATTTAGCGTAGCTACGGCTACGGGCTGATCCGAAAACCACGAATTTTCCAAGCCCGTTACAGAAACCGACCGAGCCGCCCAAATGGGCGCGGCTTGGCGTGCTTTCTGTAACAGGTGCTTCGTGGTACCTCGGATCAGGGTGCGTTAAGTTCGCGCCTCTTTCTTTTTCACTACAAGAATTTTCCCGTGGTTGCAGTTGCGTCCCGCGCAATGTCCACCACTCCAGAAATCACCGCTCCCGCCAAGTCCCGTTCACTACTTGAACAACTTCCCGAAATTGTCCGCGCTGGAAAGCGACAGGCGGAGCGGATTCTTGAAGGTCTGGAAAGCCGGGCGCGGATCGGATTGCAGACGCGCGAACTGGTGACACCGGCCAAGGATACCAACTGGCAGGAATTTCAAGGGCTGCGGACTGGTAGGGCGGGGAGTCCTCTGCCTGCCGAAGCATCGCAATCCAACGAGCGGCGCGCACGGAGTGACGCGCCCTACCACGAATGGTTCAACCGGCTGATTTACGGCGATAATTTACTGGCGATGGCCGCGCTACTCGCGGGCGACGAGCGCACGCCGTCACTTCGGGGGAAGATTGATTTGATCTACATTGATCCACCGTTTGATTCCAAGGCGGATTACCGAACGAAAATAACATTGCCAGGCATCCGTGGCTGCGTTGGTGACAATGCGGCTAATTTAAGTGGAGATGATAGCCGCGCTCTCACGAGCGCAGCCACGATGGATTTGGAACAGAAGCCGACGGTGATTGAGCAATTTGCTTATTCGGACACTTGGGCGGACGGCACCGCAAGTTATCTGGCGATGATTGTTCCGCGTTTGTGTCTCATGCGTGAACTACTTTCCGACCGAGGTTCAGTTTACGTCCATCTTGATTGGCACGTTGCTCACTATGTTAAATTGGTGCTTGATGAAATTTTCGGCAAGGCAATGTTCAGCAATGAAGTCATCTGGCGACGAACAAATGCTCACAGTGAGGTTCTTGGTTTCGGCAGGGTTCACGACACAATTCTCGTTTATGGAAAGTCCGAAAGCATAATTTGGAATCAGCAATACGTTCCCTACACGCCTGACTATATTGAAAAGCAATACAGATATGCAGACCCTGATGGTCGTAGATGGAGGTCTGTTGACCCTACTGGAGCAGGTAAGACTGCGAATGATTATTTATGGAAGGGAAAACCGCCAATAGCCGGAAGACATTGGGCTTACAGGCAGGAAAAGATGCTCGAATTAGAGCAGCAAAGCCGTCTCACATACACCGGCAAAGGGTCAGTTCGCATCAAGCAGTATTTGGATGAGATGCCGGGACAACAAATCATGGATGTATGGGATGACGTTGACAAAATTCATCACATGGCTCACGAGCGGCTTGAATACGGGACACAAAAGCCGGAAGCCCTCCTTGAGCGCATAGTTAAAACATCGTCCAACAAAAACTCCATCGTCGCGGATTTCTTCGGTGGTTCAGGCACAACAGCAGCCGTCGCAGAAAAACTTGGCCGTCGTTGGATCACTTCCGATCTCGGCAAACCCGCGTGCATGATAATGCGGAAACGGTTCATTGACCAAACTGCCCGCCCGTTTCTCTATCAGGCAATTGGTGATTATCAGGTGGAAGCCGCCCGCTCCACACTAGGCCGCAAGTTCCGCGTGGGTGACTTGTCGCACATCGTTCTCAATCTTTACGGCGCGTTGCCACCTTCCGCTCAACCTTTCCACTCCTCATCCCCACTCGCTTCTCCCCTAAGGAAACGCTGATTTAATCAACACCCGCAACTGCGTCTGAGTTTGGGTGCTATGATGTGGCATAGAATGCCTTGAGGCGGAGGATGGCGGTGGTTTCCGCAGCGTGGTCGCGCAGGGATTGACGC